>JASFHU010000078.1:0-10938 GCA_050123055.1 Anaerolineae bacterium | reverse complement strand
CCGGTTCGGTTTGGCTCAGCTACATCAGTTTCGAGGTCGAGTGGGACGTGGAGAGCATCGGTCCTACTGTCTGCTTTTGTCCGATGCTGTCTCGCCTGACGATCCCCAGACAAGGGCAACGTGGGAGCGCCTGAAAGCCATCGAGGCTACGCAGGATGGCTTTGTCCTGGCCGAAAAGGACCTGGAACTTCGCGGGCCAGGAGACTTTTTCGGTGTGCGGCAAAGTGGTCTCCCTGCATTGCGATTGGCCAGCCTGAGCAATGTGCAGATACTGGAACAGGCGCGCGCTGAGGCTCAGACGCTCTTCCAAGACGATCCGAAACTCAGCAAGCCAGAGCACGAGCTGCTGGGCGAGCAGGTGGGCCGGTTTTGGGAAGGCAGAGGCGAGCTAAGCTGACGAACATAGGAGGCTACGGATGCCCAGAGCCATCTACCCTGGCACGTTTGACCCGGTACACAGCGGTCACATTGATATCGCCACGCGAGCTGCGGGACTATTCGAACACCTGACCGTAGCGATCTATGCCCGGCCGCTCAAGAGCTTGCTGTTCTCTACGGAAGAGCGAAAGGAAATGATCCAGGAAGCATTGGGTCATATTCCCAATCTCAGCGTGTCAACATATAACCAACTTACTGTCGACTTTGCGCGCCAGATGAAGGCACAGGTCGTTGTTCGAGGCCTGCGGGTGATCTCTGATTTTGAGCTGGAGTTTCAGATGGCGCTCACCAACAAAAAGCTGGCGCCAGATATCGAGTTTGTCTGTCTGATGACTGGCCAAGAGTATGCCTTTCTTAGCGCCAGCACCGTCAAAGAGATCGCGATGCTTGGTGGCTGTGTAGATGGCATGGTGCCGACCCACGTCGCAAGGGCTTTGAAGTCAAGATTCTCGACCTCGGATAGCCCGGGGACGGATTCGGTCAGGCTGGTTTCTCTAAGGGACTGAAGTAGGGCAGGGTTGGGTGCAGCTCATTCGTGCGGGAGAGGCTTGCGTGTGCTGACGGTCTCGAGGGACGGGTTTCTGCTAGCTGCAAGAGCTCTGTACACAGGGCTTGATCTCGGCTTGGATACAAAAATCGAACCTGGCAACAGGAGGATAGAGGGAGGTTACCATTGAGCGACATCTATCATCTCATCGATCGGCTCGAGCGCCTGCTGAACGAAAGCTGGCGCATGCCCCTGAGCGCCTACCTGGTCATCAACGAAGATGATTTCCTCGACGTAATTGACCAGATGCGGACGGCGATCCCCAAAGAGATCAGAGCTGGGGAAAAGGTCCAAAGGGAACGCGATCGGATTATTGCTCAGGCTGAAGAAGAGTCGGAGCGCATCGTGCACATGGCTCACGAGGAAAGGGACAAGGCGGTGGAAGACCACGAGGTCATCCGGGCCGCCGATCAGCGGGCAGCCACAATCATTGAGCGCGCTCACCGTGAGGCAACGATCCTCAAGTCGGAGGCCGATGAATACGCGCGGAGTGTGTTAGTTGCCCTTGACGATCAGCTTGGCGGCATGGATGAGCAGATCGCAGTATTGCTGACCACCGTGCGAAATGGTCTGGAGACCCTAACCAGCGGTCCAGAAGCGGCTTCAGACGATTCTGCCTGAGACTTTGGCCGGGTACTTGAAACGCTCGTGCTCTGTGCCCAGCGATTGGCGGACGCAGCCTGGGCGCTAACGCCCGAGTACGCTGTGCTGCGCTGACGGAGCCTGTTGTCGGGGGCTTGTGGGCGCCCACAACTGGAGGCGTGCCCGTCCAACTGCGTTGCCATTTTGACACGTGGCCTACTCTGGCCTATAATTGGGCGGCCTAGCGGTAGGTCCTAGCAGGATAACTGTCATGCGCTACAATGTTGCCCAGTTGCTCAGGGGACCGACAGGTTCACGTCGGCAGTTCGACTTGAGCGAAGAAATCGGTGATCTCGACCCAGATCTGGAGCCTCTCAGGCCGCTAGTCGGCTCGATCGAGTTGTTGCGTACCAGCCAGGGGATCCTCGTGACGGGCAAACTTGGGACAAGGATCCGGACAGCTTGCCGGCGATGCTTGCAATCGGCGGATGTCGATGTGGAGCTTGACCTGGAGGAAGAGTTCTACCCGATCGTGCAGATCGGTGATGCCCCGATAGAAGAGATACCGGACGAGGATTATGACGAGGCTCTTCTCATCAACGAGTTTCACACCCTCGATCTGCACGAAGTCGTTCGCCAGGGGCTGTGGTTGGCCGTACCGATGGAGGCACTTTGCAGACTCGACTGCGCCGGGCTGTGCCCGAAGTGTGGCGGCAATCGAAACCTTGGCGAGTGTAGCTGCCGGGAAACAGACATAGATCCGCGTTGGGCTGCGCTACAGGCACTATTGGCAGAGGAACAAGAATCGCAGGAAAGGAGCGACTAGCTAGTGGGAGCACTACCAAAACACAAGTTGGGCAAGGGTCGCAAGGGTCGACGGCGCAGTCATCATGCGCTCAAGGCTCGAAACCTGGTCCCATGCCCCAATTGCCATGAGCTTCGCTTGCCCCATCAAGTTTGCCCCTCGTGTGGCAACTACAAGGGCATCGAAGTCGTTGAAATCAAGACAGAATAGTATGGAGGGCACCGTGTCCGGTGCTCGGCATCGTGGAATGGCACGGGCCGTGTCAGGGTGGCATCTCCCTGGGGGAAATGTCCCATGCGCACGGCCTTCTTTTGCTCAGTGACGATCAAGAAAGGAGCCTACTGTGGTCGATTTCTCTTTGTCCGACGATCTGTTGGAGATCCAGGCTAGGGCATACAAGTTCGCTCAAGAGGAGATTCTTCCCATCGCGGTTGAATATGACCGCAAGGCCGAGGTGCCACCTGGCATTGCCGAGAAGGCCAAGGTTGCGGGGCTGCTCAACGTGACAATTCCAGAAGAATATGGCGGAATGGGGTATGGGGCCCTGCAAAGTGCCATCATTGCCGAAGAGTTGGGGGCTGCTTGCGCTGGCATCAGCATCACCATCCTGGTCAACGGTTTGGCGCTGACCCCTATCCTGATCGCCGGCACTGAGGACCAGAAGGAAAAGTTCCTGCGTCCGGTAGCAGAAGGGGCCAAGCTCGCGGCCTTCTGCCTGACGGAGCGTCAGGCCGGGTCTGATGCCGCTTCCCTCAAAACCACGGCTCTGCCCGATGGAGATGACTTTGTCATCAACGGCCGCAAGTGCTTCATCACCAGTGGCGGACTGGCCGAGGTCATGACCGTCTTTGCCCTGACCAATCCGGAGCGGGGTCCGCGTGGTGTTTCGGCCATCATTGTGCCGGCGGATACTCCTGGCATCCGTGTGACCAAGGTCGAGGACAAGATGGGGCAGAGGTCATCCAACACGGTAGAGTTAACGTTCGAGGACGTGCGCGTGCCACAGGCCAACCTGCTGGGCAAACCGGGGCGTGGCTTTCCCATTGCCATGCAGACCCTCGACTTTGGCCGGTCAGGGGTGGCGGCGCTGAGTGTGGGGGTGGCGCGGGCTGCGTTGGAGTATGCCACCGCCTATGCAAAGGAACGCCAGCAGTTTGGCGCTCCCGTCATCACCAACCAGGGCATTTCGTTCATGTTGGCCGATATGGCGATGAAGGTCGAGGCGGCACGGCTGCTCACCTGGCAGGCGGCGTGGATGGCCGATCGGGGGCTAAAGGCCACTGGCAAATCGGCGATGGCCAAGTGTTTCGCGGCCGATACGGCGATGGAGGTAACAGTCGACGCCGTACAGGTTTTGGGCGGGTACGGATACATGAAGGATTACCCCGTCGAGAAACTGATGCGCGATGCCAAACTGCTCCAGATCTACGAAGGCACCAACCAGATACAGCGTTTGGTCATTGCCCGCCAACTGGGCAAATGAGAGATCGGCAAGGGGTCACGAGGGACACGCAGAGAGGGCGAGGGGCGAGTATATGGGCGGTACAGCGCTGCTGTTTCCTGGGCAGGGTTCCCAGGAGGTGGGGATGGGCCGGAATCTGGCAGATGCCTTCTCATCGGCCCGCCAGGTCTATGGGCAAGCGGACGCGGTCCTGGGATTCTCTCTGTCGAGCCTCTGCTTCGAGGGCCCGAAGGCAGTCCTGGATGATACGGTAAACACCCAGCCGGCCATCTTTGTCACCAGCCTGGCTGTGCTGCGCGTGCTGGAAGAAGAGGGCAAGCTGCAGCCGCTGCTGGCGGCAGATCCGGCGATGGTGGCCGGCCATAGCCTGGGCGAACTTACGGCCCTGGTGGCTGCGGGGGCGATGGAGTTTGCCGATGGGTTGCGCCTGGTGCGCGAGCGCGGGCGGCTGATGAAGCTGGCCGGGGAACGCAGTCCTGGGGGTATGGCGGCGGTACTCAAGATGGACGACGGTGACGTGGAGACTGCGTGCAAGGAGGCTGCTGCGCAGACGGGCAAGGCTGTACAGATCGCCAACTATAATTCGCCGGGACAGGTGGTCATCTCTGGGGATCAGGAGGCCCTTTCGCGGGCCTGCGAGCTGTTGCGCGAGCGGGGCGGACGGAGGATCATCCCGCTTGCAGTGAGTATTGCCGCGCATTCGCCGCTGATGGCCAGCGTGGTTCAGGAGTATCGTGCGGCTGTGGATGCTACGCCTCTGCGCGTGCCCGAGCTTCCGGTGGTGGCCAACATCAGCGGCCACCCGCTGCTTAGCGTGGACGAGATCCGCGATGAACTGGCAGGGCAGCTCACCTGGCCGGTGCGCTGGACAGCTTCTGTGCGCTGGATGATCGAGCAGGGGGTAACGCGCTTCGTGGAGATCGGGCCCAAGGATGTGCTTAGCAAGTTGGTGAAGCGGATCGACGGTGGTGCACAAGCGCTTTGTGTTGGGGATGTGGCTGCGGTAGAGACGCTATAGCAGCGGGGTGGGGTCCTGCTGATCTATAGAAAGTTGAGGGGAGCAGTGGAAAAGTTTGCGGACAAAGTGGCTGTCGTGACAGGCAGTTCGCGTGGTATCGGCCGGGCGATTGCCTTGCGATTGGCGAGTGAGGGGGCCACGGTTGTAGTCAACTATCGCGGCAACGAGTCTGCTGCCAAAGAGGTGGTGGATGAGATCGAGTCTGGAGGCGGTCAGGCTCTCGCCATCCAGGCGGACGTCAGTCAGTCAGGCGAGGCGCAAGCATTGCTCAACGCTGCCAAGAAGGCCTTCGGCAGGGTGGACATCCTGGTCAACAATGCTGGCACGACACGTGACACGCTCTTGATGCGTATGAGTGAAGAGGATTGGGATATCGTGATCGATACCAATCTCAAGGGCACGTTTAACTGTATCAAGGCGGTCAGCCGGCAGATGATGCGCCAGCGGTACGGGCGGATCGTGAATATCACCTCGGTGGCGGGCATCGGAGGGAATGCGGGACAGGCGAATTATGCCTCTGCAAAAGCGGGAATCATCGGTTTGACCAAAACGGTGGCCAAGGAGTTGGGTTCGCGGGGTATCACCTGCAATGCGGTTGCGCCTGGTCTGGTCCCCACTGACCTGACCGCTTCTCTGCCCCAAGACCTGGTCGATCTGGCTGTTGAGCGGACGCCACTGGGCCGCACCGGCACGGCAGAGGACATGGCGGCAGCTGTTGCCTTTCTTGCTTCCGATGAGGCCAGTTTTGTCACAGGTCAGGTGCTGGCCGTGGATGGTGGCCTAGCGATCTCGTGAGGGGGAGCACTGTGGATGAGAATCTTGGTAAGGTGACGATCGCTCCTAATGTGCTGGTCACGATTGTCCAAAAGACAACCGTGTCGGAGCCGGGTGTAGCCCAGCTATGCGTCAATGTTCCTGGCGTGAAGCGTCTCTTGGGTTTGCATACGATGGGCAAGGGCGTGGAAGTGAACGTCGAGGACAGCCGAGTAACGGTGGACGTTTATCTGATAGCCAGACGTGACATAGATCTGCTGCAGATGGGCCGGAACCTGCAGAAGCAGATCGTGCGGGCCATCCAGGAGATTGTGGGCATGGAGGTGCTCGAGGTCAACATACATATTGAGGACATTGCGACCGAATTGTCACAGGACACTGGCAAAAAGAAAGAAAAAGGCAAATGAGGGTTCGCCACCGGGCGCGGATCGCCGCCTTGCAGGCATTGTTCGAGATCGATTGTGCACATCATCACCCCGCTGTGGTCATCGAGCGGCGATTGGGCGACGTGATGCTACCCGAGGCAGGCGCCAGTTTTGCCCGCGAGTTGGTGGACGGTGTCGGTGCTCACCAGGACGAATTGGATGCACTGATCGGGCGTTATGCTCCCGAATGGCCTGTGGAGCAGATCGCTCTCATTGACCGCAACATCCTACGCTTGGCGATTTTTGAGATCCTCCTGCGAAATGACACGCCGGTCAAGGTTGCCATCAACGAAGCAGTGGAACTGGCCAAGGAGTTTGGCAGCGATAGCTCTGGCCGGTTCGTCAATGGCGTGTTGGGCTCCCTGGTCGCCGCGGAGCCCTCATCAAGCAGACGATGAATATCTTCAGTAATATCGGCATAACTGAACTCCTGGTGATCCTCCTCTTGGCCCTTCTGGTGGTGGGACCTGAGCGACTGCCCGAGATGGGCCGTACGCTGGCCAAGACGCTGCGGGACCTAAGAAAAGCTTACGAAAACCTGACCAGGGACCTCGGGCCTGAACTGATGTCGATCCAGGAGACTACCCAGGAACTCCGCGAATCGGTCGAATCGATCACCTCGATCCCTCAGGACATGATCGACTCGGTTGTCAAGGCGGCTGATCTTGACGACACCATCGACGATTTGAAAAAAGACCTGGGCAGCCTTCAAGAGGTCGGCCAGACTGTGTCGGACGCAGGAAAGATGATCAAGAATCCGGTTGGCGCGGCAGTGGATACGGCTCGCGGCGCTCTGCTGCCCTCCAATCCGGATGAATCAGGAGAAGAGGTCGGGGAGTCCAGCGGGAAGGAGAATGGCACTGTGGATACTGCTCCCGCTGCAGTGTTGCCTTTGCAGTCTGATGAGCAGGTAGTGGTGGAGGAAGAGCCGAGACAAGCAGAAGGTGAAGTGGAGGTGGAGGAGGCCAGAGGCGAGCAGCAGGAGCGTTCCGATGAGTGAAGCTCAGGCCACGGCAAACGGTGTTCCTGAGGGTGAGCCGGGAACCATGCCGCTCATGGAGCACCTTGTAGAGCTGCGCAACCGCCTCATACGGGTCTTTATCGCCCTGTTCATCACGACAGGGATCAGCTTTGTCTTTGCCAAGCAGGTGTTTCTTATCCTGATGGTGCCCTTGGGCGACGCCAGACTGCAGGCCCTCAGGCCGACCGAGACCCTGGGAAACTATATGAAAGTCTCCCTGCTCAGCGGGCTGGTTCTGTCCATGCCGGTCATTGTCTACCAGATCGGCCGCTTTCTGCTGCCAGGCCTAACCAAGCAGGAAAGAAAGTATCTCCTCTTTCTTGTACCGGGCGCTACCATCTGTTTTCTCACCGGGGTTGCCTTTGCCTATTTCGTCATGCTGCCGGCCTCTATTGGCTTCCTACAAACTTTCATGGCCGATCTCATTGAGCAGCAATGGACCGTCGGCGACTATTTGTCGTTCGTCACCTCCCTTCTTTTCTGGATCGGTGTGGCCTTCGAGCTTCCCCTGTTTGTGTACTTTTTGGCAAAAGCCGGCGTGATCGATGCCGAGGCGCTCAGCAGGAACCGCAAGTATGCGTTGATTGGCATTGCCGTGCTGGCTGCGGTAATCACCCCGACAGTCGATCCCTTGAATATGGCGCTCGTGATGGGCCCCTTGATTGTGTTGTACGAGTTGGGGGTGCTCCTGGCCAAGATTGCCTGATTTGACCGTCCCTTGGCTGCCGGCCCGGCCCGGCAACGACATCTTTGAAACAGTCAGGCGGGATGCTCCTGGCAGAAGGCAACCATGTTCTGCAGGCAGTGTCCCGCCTGTACATTTAGATCCAGGTTTACATTTGCCCAATTCTGGTGTAGAATGTGGGAGTCCATGAGCTTCACCAGCACATGCTGCTGGCCTTCAGCGACGCTATTGGGGAGGTGGTGATTATCGACACAGGATAAAACAACGGCGTTTTACCAGAATCGGTGACGATTGTCCCTGTTCCGGTGGTTGGGTCGTTGGAACCCGGCCACTGGCCGTTCACAAGGAGGCAAGAGATGTCGCGAGACGTAGCAATTGTGGGCATTGGCTACACCAGTTACCGCCCCCTCACGCCCGAGGTCTCGTACAAGGAAATGATGTACGAGGCCGCGGTCAAGGCTTACGAAGACGCTGGCATCGATCCGCGCCGCGACGTAGATAGCTTTGTAACCGTGGCCGAGGATTTTGTCGAGGGGACCAGCATCTTTGATGAATATGTACCCGATCAGATCGGTGGACTCCTCAAGCCCAACGTGACAATTCCCGGAGAGGGGATCCATGGCCTGGCAACGGCCTATATGCAGATCGCCAGTGGCATCGCAGACATGGTGGTCGTGGAGGCGCACAGCAAGGCCTCGAATGTGCTGACGCTGCCCTACATTGTTGCCTACGCCATGGACCCGGTCCTCAACCGCCCCCTGGGAGCAAACCCGGTATTCATCGCCGGTATGGAGATGAAGCGCTACCTTTGGGCCACCGGTGCCACCCGTGAGCAGTGTGCCCAGGTAGTAGTCAAGAACAAGCGGAATGCCCTCTACAACCCCGCAGCAGCCTTTGGCGCTTCAGTCGAGCCTGGGGCCGCCCTCAACTCAGAGATGGTCTCCTTCCCCCTTTGCAAACAGGATATCAGTGCCCACGCCGATGGCTCTATTGTCCTTGTGCTGGCCGCAGAAGACGTAGCCGGGAGGCTGCCCAACGAGCCCATTTGGATCCGAGGCATCGGCTGGTGCAACGATGCGCCCAGCCTCGAGTCACGGGCCTGGGGCCGGGCCATCTATGCCGAAAAGGCAGGCAGTATGGCCTACAAGATGGCCGGCATCCGCAACCCTATGGAGGAGATCGACTTTGCCGAGATCGATGATGCCTACTCCTACAAGGAGTTGCAGCACCTGGAAGCCCTCGGCTTTTGCCAGTTCGGCGAGGGGGGGATCATCACCGCCGATGGCGTCACCGAGCCTGATGGCTACCTGCCGGTGAATGTCTCAGGTGGCAGCCTGGGCTGTGGCCATCTGTTGGACGCTTCCGGGCTCCGGGCTGTGAGCGAGGTCGTGCTGCAGCTTCGGGGCGAGGCAGGAGCTCATCAATTGCCCGATGTAGAGACCGGTCTGGCCTTTGGCTGGCGCGGCGTGCCCAGCACCAGCGGCGCAGCCGTGGTCCTTTCTGGCCCTGGCCAGCGCAACTAGGAGGCGAATCATGACAGTACCCAAGCTCAATCGACGAGTCGCCGTGGTTGGGGCTGGTATGACCAAGTTTGTCCGCCGGGCCCAGGAAACTGGCAAAGAGTTGTCCTTCGAGGCGACCAAGATGGCCCTCGAGTCCTGTGACCTGAAGCTGGATCAGGTGGATTGCGTCGTCCATGGCACAGCGCCCGACGCCTTTGACGGGGTCCACATGAAAGGCGAGTACCTGGCCGACGGGTCGGGTGCCTGGCGCAAGCCGTACACCCGTTGCTATGTGGGTGGCGGTACAGGCGTCTTTACACCTATCCATGGCTGGTATCACGTGGCTTCGGGTCTGTTCGATATCTGCGTAGTGGTCTGCGAAGAAAAGATGTCGTCTTGCCAGCCCCATCCCCAGGGCGCCTTTCTGACGATCTTTGACCACACGACCGAGCGCCCCTTGGGACCGAATCTCCTGTGGATCTTTGCCATGGAGATGAACCGCTACATGCATACCTATGGGCTGAAGAAAGAAGACATTGCCCTGGTGTCGGTCAAGAATAAACGAAACGCTGCCGACCACCCGTGCAGCCTGCTGGGAAGCAGAGATATCACGCTGGAAGATGTGCTCAATTCGGAGGTGCTGGCCTGGCCGGTGCAGCGCCTTGACGTGAGCCCGGTGACCGACGGTGCTGTGGCGCTGGTGTTGGCCGCAGAGCACGTGGCGCAGCGGATCAGCGACAAACCGGTGTGGATCGAGGGCGTGGGCTGGAATCTTGATACCACCTACTGGACCAATCGTGATCTGTGCTATCCACGTTACGTGGAGAACGCTGCACGGATGGCCTACGAAATGGCCGGCATCACCGAGCCGCGCAAGCAGATCCACATCGCCGAGCCCTACGACCCCTTTGACTACAAGGAGTTGCACCACCTGGAGGGTCTGTTGCTCTTTGACCGCGGAAAGGCTCCTGAAGCGACAGCGCTGGGCATCACCCAGCGCGACGGCGACCTGCCGGTCTGCCCCAGCGGTGGCCTGTTGGGGGTGGGGAATCCCATCGCCGCAGCCGGGCTGATGAAGGTGGCCGAGCTCTTTTGGCAACTGCGAGAAGAGGCAGGCGCGCGCCAGGTGCCCGGCCAGCCCAAGCGAGGGGTGGCCCAGGCATGGGGCGATCTGATGCAGGTAGGTACCGTCGTCGTGATGGGTGTTTAGGGAGGTGGGGGTGACATGACGGTCAAGATAGAGGAATTTCCCGGTGTCTATTTACGGGAGTCAGATTTCACGGAAAAGAAGGTCCTCTTTAACGAGTGGGCCCCCAACGCCCGGTATGCCTGGGATGCAGGGGTGGCCATCGGCCGCTACCTGGCCGAGCTGAGAGAGGGACGGCTGGTCGGCGTGCACTGCAGCAAATGTCGCCGTACGGTGATCCCGCCGCGCAACTTTTGCGAGTGGTGTTTCCGCCCTATGGATGACTGGGTGCACTTGCCTGACACAGGTACAGTGAACACCTTTTCCCTTTGCTATGTGACCTGGAATATGAAGTACCTGACTGAGCCCGAGATCCCAGCCGTGATCGACATAGACGGCACCAAGCCCATGGTGGGCATCATGCACATGGTAGGGGACGTCGATCCGCAGCAGGTCCATATCGGCATGAAGGTTCAGGCGGTTTGGAAGCCAC
>JASFHU010000077.1:0-11224 GCA_050123055.1 Anaerolineae bacterium | reverse complement strand
ACTGGTTCGCGGCCCCCTTCGCCGTGCCTGATATGCCGATTCCGCACGGATCGCTGGCCTCCGGTCAACTCATCTCCAGCTCTGAAGATATGGCCCACTATATGATCGCTCTTCTGAACGGGGGCCGCTACGGCAACGTGCAGGTCCTCTCCGGTGGCGGGATCGACGAATTGCACCACGGGGTGGCGGAGCTGACCGCTATGGGCCAATCGTTGGGGCGGTACGGGATGGGGTGGTTCGTCGACAAGATCGGCCAGACAGAGCTCGTCTGGCACAGCGGCACCAACCCCGACTTTGCGGCTTACATGGCACTTCTGCCAGAGCAAAAGAAAGGCGTAGTCCTGCTCTTCAATGCCTCCCATCACTGGATGAACCCCGTCCTATCGGACTTGGGGGGAGGCGTGACCGCTCGGCTCGCCGGCGAGCAGCCCTCGCCGTTTCCTTTCGTTGGCTTGATCCCATCCGTGCTGCGTGGCTTGCTGCTCATCCCAATCCTCCAAGTCGCCGGCGTCGTCTCCACGCTGCGGCTGATACGCCGCTGGCGCCTGGAACCTGAGCGTCGCCCAAGCGGTGGACGCTTGTGGGGGGGGCACGTCTTGCTCCCACTGATCCCAAATCTGTTGGTAGCCCTCACCCTGATCCCGATGCTGGGAAAAAGGCGCGGCTATCTGGCGTTCTATATGCCCGACTATGCTTGGATCGCTATGGTCTGCGGCAGCTCTGCGCTGGTGTGGGCCCTTTTGCGCACCGGGCTGGTCCTCCGGACCTTGAGCATGGCCTCCTCAGACCGGTAAAACTTGTCCTTGTGCCAACTCCCGATCTGCATCATTGCCCTCAGGGCCCAACTCATGTATAATCAGTAGACCGCAATTCAACGCTCCAGGCTGGTCCGTGACCAGCCGGTTGCGGCTGCAGGATCGCCGGATCGCGGATCCGGCGCGAGCGATCGTGGGCTCGTTGCGGTCTACTGATAATGCTATCGTTGAGCTCCGGTGAGACCGCCGGATGGAAGGTCAGTCACTCACGTCTACTTTGGAGCGGCCCATGAACCCGAATGATCTTGAAAGGCTGCATGCTGCTGCGGAATCGCTTCTGCGGCAGGAATCCTTTTCCAGCGCCATCGAGCGGCTTAGGGTAGAGCTCAGTGGATCGTCGGAGCCTTTTGTCTGGTCCACAGTTGACTTGGACACGATCAGCGTCGCGTTGCCCGCGCCGATCAAGTCGTGCTGGATCTTTCTCCTGAAACGCGATGTGCCGTCTGGATGTCATTACCATCCGAACAGCATCCAGCACATGATCGTGCTCAACGGACATGGCCGATCGAAGGTCGGCGGCGTCGAGCGCAAGATGATTCCCTTCTGGGCGTCTGGCCACTCGATCGAAGAGAAATGGCATGTGATCGGGGAAGGCGTTCCGCATGAGTTCTTTCCCAAAGATGAGGACATGACGGTTGTGTCCTTTCACACCTGTGACGCGGCCGAACTTGAGGAAATCTCTTACGGGAGCGGAGCAAGCCGCATCTATGAACCATCAGATGCCCAATAGGGTTGCTCTGACCGCAAAACGTCATCAGACTGCGCTCTTATCTGCCCTTGAAGTCTGGCTCCCGTTTCTCAATGAAGGCCCGCATGCCTTCTTTGGCATCTCGAGTAGCCCACAAGGCGTGATAGGCTCGTCGTTCGAATAGAATCCCTTCCCGCAGGCTGAGCTCCAGGGCTCGATCCACCGCCTCCCGGGCAGCGATAGCGGCTCGCTTGCTATAAGCGGCGATGGCTTGCGCGGCGGCCATCGTCTCTTCCATCAATCTTTCGTTGGGAATCACACGAGCAACCAGGCCTGCACGCTCGGCCTCTTCAGCCCCCATCATGCGGCCGGTCAGGATCAGGTCCATGGCCTTGGCTTTTCCGACAAGCTTGGTCAGGCGCTGGGAGCCACCCATGCCGGGAATCAAGCCTAGTTTGATCTCCGGCTGGCCGAACTGGGCTGTCTCGGAGGCGAAGATCATGTCGCACATCATGGCCAACTCGCAGCCGCCGCCCAGGGCGTATCCAGAAACGGCGGCGATTTTCGGCGTACGCAGCGCGGCAAAGGCTTCCCAGCCAGATAGGAAATCTTCACGGAACATGTCCTGGTAGGATTTTGCCTCCAGTTCCTTTATGTCAGCGCCGGCGGCAAATGCCCTGTCAGAACCGGTGATAACAAAGCAACCTACGTCTGGATCGCGATCCAGCACCTGCATGGTAGAGATCGTTTCGTGCATGACCTCGGAGTTCAGCGCATTCAGTACCTGCGGTCGATTCAGCCGCACGATCACGACGCGGCCCTTGCGTTCTACAATGATGCTCATAGCTCCTCCCTTGCTCAAGTGGTCCGTGACCGGTCTTTGTCTTTCGCTCACGAATCCCAGATTGCACCGTAGGCTGGAATGCCCAGGCTTTCCATTCCGTATACGACCTGCCAGGTGAGCTTTTTGTTGGAAATGCAGATCACCGCCTCGGCGTCAAAGGAGGTGTAGGCCTCGTAGGCCAGCTTGACCAGGTTGGGCCTGCCATGCTCGGTCGTATCCCAGATGGTGGCATTTGGCTCTGCTTCCAGAATCTCGTCTACAAAGGCATCTCCGTAGGTCAAACGAGGGCTTCGCGTCGACCATACGAGGTGGGCCGGCACCTTCTTTGCCAGGAGATGGGGCAACACGGGACCAATTCCACTGCCGGTTGCGACCCAGACAACACGTTTGAACAGCCGATCTATGTTGCCAACGCCGGCAGTTGGGATGGCCTTGACCCACACGTGCGAGGGCACATCGTCGATAAAGTCCCCTGTCCAGTCGCCGGCGCGTGAAATGGCAAGCCGGAAGCCTTCCTCATCCGGCGCAGGAATGTTGGCAAAGGCATGCCATTCCAGCAATGGACTGCGGCTGATCGTCGTCGAGGACCCCACAAACGGGGTGACACCATGGTTGAACCGAGTCAGCGCGACGTGAGAGGATGGTGTCTCGACCTCTACCGCTACCTTGCGCAGACGAAGCCACGGAAGAACAATGCTGGTTGTGAGAACGATAAGCATCCAAAAAGCCGGCGCGGAGAGCAACGCACTAGCCAAGCTGGCAGTGCCCCGCTGGTCATAGGCAAAGATCACAGTCTGCGCCCAGAACAGAACGAGCACGGTCCAACCGCCGAAGCGGTGCGTGCGTTCAAAGCTGTCGTGGAAGCGGGCGCGGATGGGGGGTAGTGCCATCAAGCCGATCACCAGCAGCAGGATCAGAATAGCAGAGGTCACCCCCAGGATGCCAACAGACACACCGGGCAGGCCACTCGCAAAATGGAAGGCCAGAGCACCCACAAAGGCAGCGTACCAGAGGGTTCCGGCCAAGGCGCCGCCGACGTGCAATCCGCCAAAATGATAGACCTTGCCCAGTAGCCACCGGATCGAAAGGGGCCAACTGGTCGGCGCGCTGGTGGCGATCCGAAAGAGCAAGTTTATGACGTATTGCTGGCGGATAAGGATGGTCAGGGAGAGGTTGGCCAGGACGAGATTCGAGAGGGCGGCTAGATCGATTCCGCTGCTTGTCCACCATCCGCCCATGGTAACGCCATAGGCGAGAAGTGCCAGGTTGACAAGCACGACCAGGCCAATGAGGCGGTTGTAATGCATCAACGATGGGTGCCTGCCAATCCGTCGCAGAAGGCTCTGCTTGTGCGGCAGCTCGACATCTATTTGTCTGTGCTGCAGGCCAGTGCTTGCGTGACTCTCTATCATGCTAGACTCTCCATCAACTCAGGCTGCGCCTCTGCTATCTCCAAGAGCTTCCTTTTGTCCACTTTTCCGCGACTGGTCATTGGCAGCTCGTCCATCGCAACCACCAGGGCTGGCGTGCAGTAGTAGGGCAGCGCCGATGCGACTGTCTCCTTGGCCAAGTCCACATCGACCGTCTGTGGGGATACAAAGGCAACCAGATTACGGTTGTCAAACTTGAGTGTCACGGCTTGCTGGCAGGACGGCACTGATTCCAAAACGGCCGAGACGGAATCCAGTTCGACACGAAATCCACGGATCTTGACCTGGTCGTCCGTTCGGCCGAGATGTTCCAGTTCACCATCGGGAGTCCAACGGCCAAGGTCCCTGGTACGGAACATCCGATAGCCGTTGCCAAGAAAGGGATCGGGCGCATACCGCTCCTCGTTCAGGCTAGGGTTGTTGATATAGCCAGCAGAAACGCAAGCACCGCCCGCCCACATCTCACCCACCTCACCCATCGGGCAAGGATTTCGCTCTTCATCGAGGATGTAGACGGTGTTGTTGGGCGTTGGTTTGCCGATGGTGAGAATCTCGGGACAGAGTTCTGGGCTCACGGTCGTCTTCCCGCAGCAGGGACAATAGTGCTGTACAGTGTTCACAATCGTTACTTCTGTAGGACCGCAGGAATTGTAAAAGGTGCAGAACTCTGCCCATTTGTTTGCCAGTGGCCGCGGACAGGGCTCGCCCGCAACTGCTACCACTTTGACGTTCCGGCACTGCTGCGCGTCGAGACTGCTCAGTATCGTAGGTGTTGAGATGAGCACGTCAACACTCTGCGCAGCCTTGAGGAAATCTCGACCGCGAATGACGAGGGTTGCACCGTTGCCCAGACAGCCCAGGATTTCCCAGGCGGCCATATCAAAGGCGATACTCAACATTTGCGCAACTTTAAGGCCCGGACGAATGCCAAGATTGCCCGGCTCAGTAAGCAGGATATTGCAGACATTGCCATGAGTGACTTGGACGCCATTGGGTGGCCCAGTCGTCCCCGACGTGAAAATGATGTAGCAGGTATTGTCGCGACCGATGGTAGTTTCTGGCGACAAGGCAGCGACGTGCTCAACGTCATCGGCGAATGGCTCCTGCATCACCTCGTCGATAGCGATACAGATGCGTCCGTCTGGCACGGGGACAAGGTGCTGAAACCTTGAGAGCGTTAGAATCACCCTGGTCGATGCGACGTCGATGATATGACGGAGCTGGCTTTCAGGAGCGACCCCAACATGTTGGGGTACGTAGGCCGCGCCAGCCTTGAGTATGGCAAGGATACCCACCACCATCGGAATGGAGCGCTGCAAGAAGAGGGCGACGTTATCACCGGTGGATACGCCGTGCTGCGCGAGCAGGGCCGCGAGGCGGTTCGCTTGGCGATCGAGATCCTGGTAAGTGATCGATTCATCCAGATGCTGGACGGCAATGGCCTGCGGGTTGGCGGCAGCGTGCGCTTCGAAGGCGTGGTGGATGCAGGTGTGGGACAGAGGGACGAGTGGGCCCTGACCAAAGCGCTCAAAGAGAACCTGATCGAACTGCGACAAGTTGCTCATGGCCTGTCTTGAGAAGGCAAGAATCTCGAGTGGGGGCAGGTCCCTTGGATCCTCTTGCGTTACCGCTGACAGTGTGTCGGGACTGAATGGCTGCAACATAATGCTCCTCCGTTTCTCTTCATATGAGAGTACAAATGATTGGTGACGCTTCTAGAGAATAGTCAGTGGATATTACATTCATCTTACCGAAGCCTTAGGACTCGATTACAGATGCGCAGACCAGTCTATGACCCTGCCCACTGACAGGAGGAGACCAACCCCAACAACCCATTTGATGATCTCTAGGCATCCATAGCTATCTCCTTGGTTGGCGCGGCTCGTCCATGCTCACCGACTTGGCCAGGAGGGCTCTAGCCCTGCAAGAGGGACGACATGGCGTGCATTTGCATGCCCATGGGGGCACTGAAACCATCGATGATGGCCAGGACAGTTGGTCGTAATATGGATCGCAAGATTCACAGTTTACAATGTTCTAAACGCTGGAGGCGGGTCCGGGTGCTGCAGGGCGTAATTGCCGATGGCATGGCCGCCAAGGCGTGCTCCAGCAACTTGATGCCAGGGGCCAGGTCGGCTATACTGTTCTTACACGACAACAATTAGGGACCGATGGTCAGACAGGCACTCGAGGTGTGTCTTGACAGACTGCCGGTCGGCGGGCCGCCGAGCATTATGAGCAAACAGACCTTACATTGCAGAAAGGAGAAAACACCATGCAACTCAGTGCACCCAAGCAGATCACGTGGTGGGTCGCCTTGGCCCTTGTGGTCATCGGCATCATTGCCCAGTTGGTGACCATTCCGGTGCTTTCCGGGCTTGCGTTCTGGATCGTGGTTGTGGCGGCAGTCTTGCTGCTCGTCGCATCTTTCATCCCCGGCCTATAGCCGGTTTGAGCCGGCCCTGCAAGGCGCAGGTTCTCATCTTGAGCGTCGGCCCGCCTCGGGATGGGAATCTGTGTGCTATCTGATTCACACAAGGAGGAAAAAATGACGAGAGGCAATTTCGCACCCGCTGAGTGGAAACTGTTGCTTGATGCGCCGCGTTGGGTCTATGTGGCTCTGATAGGAGCCGAGCGCGGATCCGTATCCACCCGGCGGACCGAGGCCAAGGCGCTTGAGAAATTCCTGTCCAGCTACAAAACCCGGTCTCCCCTGGTGAAGGAGATCATCGCCGGGCAGGATGAGGCAGATGACAAGCTCAAAGGCTCTCTGAAGGAGGCCGAGAGGATGCTTGGGCAGGTGGGCACGCTGCTCGAGCGGAGGGCTGACGGAGACGAGGGAGACGCCGTCCGCGACATGCTGATGCAAGCGGGGCAAGCGGTTGCCGAGGCAACGCGCGAGGCGCTTATCGGGGACGCCGAATCGGCCAAGGAGGAGAAGGCCCTGGCGCGCGTTGAAACGGCACTGAAAGCGACCGACGCCGACAAGCGCCGACGTCGCGAGGCGGCAGCCGCCGAAGCTGAGCGACGTGCCAAAGAGGCCAAAGAGGCAGAGGCCCGGGCTGTAGCCGCGCGCAAACGGGAAGAAGCCGCACGAGCCGAGGCCGAAAAGAAGGCCGCCGAGGCGGAGGCCAAGAGGAGGGCCGCCGAGGCGGAGGCCAAGAGGAAAGCCGCCGAGGCGGAGGCCAAGAGGAAGGCCGCCGAGGCGGAGGCCAAGAGGAAGGCCGTCGAGGCGGAGGCCAAGAGGAAAGCCGCCGAGGCGGAGGCCAAGAGGAAGGCCGCCGAGGCCGAAGCGAAAGAGGCGGCCAAGGACGCGAGGCGAAAGGCAGAGGCGGAGGCCAAGAGGAAAGCGGAGGAGGCCGAGGCAAGGAAGGCGGCTGAAGCTGCGGCAGCAGCGGAGGCGGAGAGAATCTATGTCGTAAAGAAGGGTGACACTCTGAGTCACATTGCGCTAGAGGTGTATGGCAACGCCGGTCGCTGGCGAGAGATCTTTGAGGCGAACAGAGACATTATCAAGAAACCAAACCTGATCCGGCCTGGCTGGAAGTTGCGCATCCCCGACTAGGCGAGGTGGGGGTAGCGCACCACACGGGGCAGTACAGGGCAAAGGTCTGCGGGCTCGGACCTTTGCCCTCTTTCTTGAACCGCAAGAACCTGAGCGCCGGCGCTCTAAAGCGGCGCAATTTCTTTGGGGGGTTGTGGCACGGGGCCTTTCTGGCTCTGGGCGTGGCCCTTACCCAACCAACGACGGTCATCGCTTCCTTTGTGGCCGATCTGACCGGCTCGACGGTCTGGGTCGGTGGCCTCTCAACGGTGCTGACAGTGGCGGCTGCATTGCCCCAATTGTTCGTCGCACGCTGGGTGGAACCGCGCTCCACCAAGATGCCCTTCCTGCTGCTGGCCATCTACCTGCGAGTTGCCAGTTGGGCCGTGCTGGCCTGGTTGATAGCCACCCTCGGCGCCAGCCATCCGGAGCTGCTGGCCTGGGCGCTGGTGGGCTTGCTGGCCGTCTTTTATGCCGGAGGAGGCCTGGGCAATATCCCCTACACCGATATCATCGGCAAGGTGATCCCACCGCACCGCCGGGGCGCTTTTTTTGGCGGCAAGGAGGCGCTGGCCGGACCGCTTGCCGTCGGCGCTGCACTGTTGGCCCGGCGCATCCTGGCTGGAGTGGCGTATCCCGATAGCTATGCCCTACTCTTTGGACTGGCTGCTGCGGCATTGGCCGTGGCCTCTCTTGGGTTCTGGCTCATCCGCGAACCACCTCGCACCGACGCGCCGGGCCGTTCTCAACCCTGGCGGGTCTACTGGGCGCAACTGGCCGTGACGGCCCGTCGATTGAAGACGCTAATCATCATCCAACTGCTAACTGGTTTCAGCCTGATGGCATTGCCGTTCTACGTAGTGTATGCCCGGGAGGAGTTGGGCGCGCCGTCCGAAGCCGTGGGCTGGTTCCTTCTGGCCCAGGTGACGGGTGGGGTACTGGGCAACCTGCTCTGGGCGCAGCTGGTGGACCGGTTGAGCAGCCGAACGATGTTGACCGTCTGCGCCCTCACATCAACAGCGGCGCCGTTGCTGGCCATCGCCCTGAGCTCTCTGGGCTGGTGGGGCTTGCTACCCACCTTTTTCCTGGCAGGTGCTGCCTTCAACGGACGGCGGGTTGGGTTCCAGAGTGCTCTTCTCGAGTTGGCCCCGGCCACGGAACGGCCTACCTTCGCCGCTCTAAATGCGGTGCTCATTCTGCCAGTGGCTGTACTGCCACTGCTGGCAGGTCTGTTTCTGCAAGACTGGTCCTATTTGGCCCTTTTTGCCCTGACAGCCGGGGCTGTCAGTCTGGGCGTCGTGTGGACCAGGAAGCTGTAGGGCAGGATGAACGCGCGCTTCACCCTGCGATGGATGGTGGCTATTCTGCTGCATCTGGGGTAACGACCACTACTTCGATCCCCGTATCGTCCACCATCTGATCGGCACAGCTTTGCACATTGTCCAGTTTGAAGGTTCCCAGGTCAGAGTCGACTTTGGGCTTGCCTATCACGAGCATGGAGGCGCATGACTCGAGCACAAATTCTTCGATGCTCTCCACCACTGGGCCGCTGCGCACCACGGCGTAGGCATCCACTCCCTGCTTTCGAGCGCGGGATTGGGCGACATTCATCAGGATTCGGCCCAGCCACTGCTGCTCCTGCACGACTGCCTCGGAAAGGTCAGCGCTCAGATTGCCGGCAAAGGCAGGATCAAAGACACACAGAAAGACCAGCTCATCGCCCCGTTCCTTTGCCAAAGCAACGGCTTGTTCCTGGGTACGACGGCCGGCTTCGCCGCCCCGCGTCGCGCACACAATGAGTCCCACGGTGATTACACCTCTTCCAGGTCAGCGATCTGCTCGTACGCTGTGCCAAAGATGAGATCGAGAGCTTCCAACCGGTAGTCAACTTCGGCAGTGAGTTCCTCGTATAGGTTGCTCGAGAGCAGATTTCGCTGGTAAGCATCCCACAACGCCCCGCGCTCGGCCTGCAACGCCTCGCGCCGGGCCTGATATAACATTTCGTCCTCCAGCTCCGAGTACTCGCGAAAGAGCGCTTTCATATCTTGTTCGAGCTGCATGCGGTCATGTTCGTAGCTGTCCCGCAGGCCGACCCACATCTCTTCCGGGATCAGCCCCTCGTGGTGAAGCTGCTCCAACCGGCGCAGGCCAGCCTGGGCGGCAAACAGCCGGCTCAGCTTTCTCTCGCGGGAAGTCTGCTGTGGCGATCGTTTGGTCAGACCCAGGCGATCCAACAAGAAGCGGATGGTGGTGCCTTGGGCCAGGAGAGTGAATAACACCACGCCGAAAGCCATGGCCTGCAGCTCCCTCCGTTCCGCCATTCCCACCGGCAAGCTCAGCGCCAGGGCCAGGCTTATGGCGCCGCGCAGCCCGCCCCAGAACAGCACATGCTGCCAGGTTGGCGGAATGTAGGCTTGTCTGCGCCAGAGACTCGACAGCCAGGAGAAGCCATAGACCACGATAGCCCGGCTACCGACCACCGCCACCACGGCCACAGCCAACACACCCAGATTGTTCCACAGCAGGGTCAGATCGATGCTCAAGCCGATGAGCAAAAAGACCATCGAGTTGGCCAAGAATGCCAAAAAGTCCCACAGGTTCAGGATCATCATCTTGGTCGTGGGCTGAACCCCGGTCATGCCCACATTGCCAACCAGCAAGCCAGCTACCACCACCGCCAGCACACCGCTGACGTGAAGCTGTTCGGCTCCAAGATAGGCTGCAAAGGCTACGATGGTCGTTAGGGAAGTCACGATCAGCCGGTCATGAAGGCGGGCCACGAGCTGGGCTGTGATCCAGCCCAACACCAACCCCACAGCAATCCCGCCCACGGAAACACGCAGAAAATCATAGATTCCCATCAACGGATCAAAGGTCCCGGTCATCACCGCCGCCAGCGCGATCTGAAATACGACAATGGCCGTGCCATCGTTGAACAGGCTCTCGCCCTCAACGGTCAGAGACAACTTCCGTGGGACACCCAATGCCCGAAATAGAGACACCACGGCTACCGGATCGGTGGCGGCAATCAGTGCCCCAAAAACAGCCGCCGTGCCAAACGCCACCCCTGCGCCCAGTGCTGTCATGCCACCTACCAGCATCGTACTCAGCAGCACGCCGGGCACGGCCAGGAACAAGATCGGTACCAGGTTCTGGCGAAGTTGCTTGAGATCCAGGTGAAAGGCAGCTTCAAACACAAGCGGGGGCACAAAGATGGCCAGGATCAGATCCGGGGTCGCTTCAAACTCGAGGGGCGTGAGCAACGCGATGAGCAGCCCCATCAACACCAGGCTGACCGTATAGGGCAGCCGCAGGCGGCGGGCACCAATGGCCACCAGCGTGGTAACCAGTACCAGTGCGACGATGATGCTTTCAATGGTTACAAGGTCAGTCAGTGTAGTCTCCTTGCCTACGTCAAATGGGATCGGTTGGTGTGCTGCCTCCCAGAGTATAGATGCTCTTGGCTCGCGTGTCAAGCGATGCTATCCTGTCCGAAAACGCAAGGTGTCCTTGAGAGTCTGTGGTTCGCGCTGCCAGGGACTTGGCTGGTGACTCGACTGATGTACGCGACTTCGAATTCGAGATCCTGTGTTTCACCAGAGAGGCCCCAAGCTCTCGACGAGTCTTGACACTTGCGGCTACATACTAACACATCCGTCTTGCCATCGGCCGGTCAGACTCAACCATCCCAAGAGTTATTCGCGCCGACGCGCCACTCCTCCAGCAGATGTGATTCTCCGGCCAGTCAGATGGCATGCCCGGAGCGCTTTTGTGGTATAATACGCATGTGTGTATCAACCAGGAGGTGTGCAGATCGATGACCCTTATCGGCGTTTAACCATGGACTTTTCACAGATTACTGAGCAGTTGTATATCGCCTCTCGGATCAAAGACGACCACCTA
>JASFHU010000076.1:0-11277 GCA_050123055.1 Anaerolineae bacterium | reverse complement strand
CATGTAGAGGCCGATGGCATCCCCTTTGCCCAGGCCCGCGTCGCGCAGGGCCGAGGCCAGCCGGTTGACCTGGCGGTAGAGGTCGCGGTAGGTGAGCAGGCGCACCGCGCCCTCCTCACCCTCCCAGCGTACGGCGACGCGGTTCTGGGTTGGCGTGTCGATCCACTTGTCGAGGCAGTTGTGGACGATGTTGAGCCTGGCGCCCACGCACCAGGTGGGCCACTGGATGCCCCGCGACAGGTCCACGACCTCTCGGTAGGGCTCGTAGAACTGGATATCCAGATCCTCAAACACGGCTTCCCAGAACCAGGCCAGGTCGGTAGTCGAACGCTCCAGCAGCTCGTCGAGCGTTTCCAGTCCGTGCCGCTCCATGAACCGCCTGAGCCGGCTACGGTGCAGTGTTGCCTCGTCGGGCTGCCAGACCACCTTCTGGCCAAACGGGAACTGTGCTGGCGTCGAGTCCATAGCAGTGCGCTCCGTCTATCCTTTTCCGGGCCGGACAGATCTGCCCACGGTGTCGATCTCGGTCCTCGCCGTCTCGCCTGCTCCCTGGCTGTTCGCTTTGGCTACTGCTCCGGTGGCGGCACCAGTACCAGCCGAGGCTTGGCCACCTGCTCCAGCTCGGCGACAAAGGAGGCAAGCTCCTGGGATCTGAGGGTGGTCCGGACCAGGTCATGGAATGGAGCTCCCATGACCCACAGGTCGGCCTCCGTTTCGGAGGCATACTGGAGAAGTTGCTTGCGAACGTTTCCCTCACGGATGAAAAAGTCCGCCTCCCTTACGCCGCGGCGATTTGCGCGGTCGACCAAGATCAGCATGCTGAATTCGGCCATCTGAACAAGCTCGCGGTAGACGACACTGATGGGGCTGCCGATGGCTGCCTGGGCCTGGAACTCGGCATCGGCCACGTAAAAGAAGGTCAACCTGGCATCGTGCTCCAGTGCCAGATCGATGGCCCGTGTGACCGTGACACGGCTCTGGGGCCCACCCCATACGGCACAAATGATATGTTTCACCTTTTCAGGCATGATTCCATTCTCCCCTCCTCCCAGCAGGCTGTCGGAGCGAGCAGATTACGTCTGCCCCGACAGGCTGCTAGAGCACCAGAAAGCGCAACAGCAGCCAGACCGTGGCCAGGCTCACCGTAATCAACAGGGCCGGGAAGCCCTTCCTGAGGAAATAGGCGTAGCTAATTGGGCTGCCGGCCCGCTCGGCGATGCCCGCCGTCACCATGTTGGCCGAGGCACCGATGAGTGAGCCGTTGCCCCCCAAAGCCGAGCCGACCGACAGGCAGTAAAAGAGTGCCTTGCTCTGCGCCCCTGGTATCGTAGCGGTCAGGTAGCCAACGACCGGCAGCATGGCCGCAGTGAACGGGATGTTGGCGATAATGGTCGACAGCACGGCGCTGAACCAGACAACCACCAGCATCGCCAGTACCAGGCTGTCGCCCACCAGCCACCCGATAAAGTCGGCGATCAGGCTGATCAGACCCACCTCCTGAATCGCCCCGACGCAGATAAAGAGCGCGATAAAGAACACCACCGTCGTCCAGTCCACCGCCTCGATCATCTCCTCGATGTCGGGCCGGATCCAGACCAGCAAGGCCGTAGCGCCGATGAGGGCCGTCACTGCCGGCAGGAGGTGGAACTGCTCGCCCGTCAGAAAGAGCACGATCATCCCTGCCCCCACCACGCCAGCCTTTTTCAAGTGGTCCGGCTCGGTGATCTGCCCCCGCTCGGCCAGGGCCTTGAGCAATACCGGCGAGAGTCCCCTGCCGCCTGTGGCCCTGAGCTCCTTGCGGTAGATCAATTCGCAGTAGAGGATCAGGCCCAAAAGAGCCAGCAGCACGCCCGGCGTCAGGTTCACCAGAAAGTCATTGAATGAGATCCTGGCATAGGAGCCGATGAGGATGTTGGTCGGCGTGCCGACCAGGGTGCTGATGCCCACCACGTTGGAGGCCATCACCTCTGGGAGCAGGAGGGCCAGGGGGTTTATCCCCATGGCCAGGGCGATCTGGACCGTGATGGGGGTCATCAGGAGCATGGTGGTCACGTTGTCCAGGAAAGCGGAGGCTACCCCGGTGACGACCATCAGGATGGGCAGCAGCAGCCACAGCCGCCCCCTTGACAGACGGTAGGCCTGGTAGGCCAGCCATTGGAAGATGCCGGTCCGCTGCACCACGGCAATGACGATCATCATGCCCATGATCAAAAAGATCACGTTCCAGTCGACATGGCGTAGCGCCCCCTGGAAATCAAAGATGAACAGATCTTTGACTAGGATGGTACCCAGGTAGCTCACCGCAAAAAGGATGCTGGCGCCCAGCAGCGCGGCGAGGGTGTTGTGTAATTTGCCGGTGGCGATCAGGACCAACACACCGGCAAAGACCGCTGTCGCAATCCAAAACGCCGGCGTGAGACGCCGTTGCAGGATCACGTCGGGTAATACGATCGAGGTCCCGGCCCGCAGCACCTCGACCGTCTCAGCGCTGAGGGCGACGCTTGTCCCGGCAAAGTGGGGGCGCTCGATCTGCACCTCCAGCTCGTCGGGAAAGGTCTCGGGCAGGACCAGGGCGTAGCGGCCGTCGGGTTGGGTCATGGCTTCTGCCAGCGGTTCAGTCCCCTGTCCGTGGAGCGTGACCGCCGCATCGCGCACCGGCTGGTCCTGTCGATCGTACACGCCGCCCGTCAGCAGCGCCGGCAGCGGTTCCTCGGCCCGGCTACCCTGTCCGATCCACACCAACAGCAGGCTGCTTCCCAGCAGAAACGCGACTAGCCACCAGAACCGAGCCTGCGTTTTCACTGGACATCCCCCTGGGCAAAGACCACCGCTGCCCCGGTCTGCTCCTCGGTGCGCCTGGCGAACTCGTGGAGTAGCTCCCGGGTAAAGACGGTATCCTCCCGCTCGACCTTGGGTTTGCCGAGCACCAGATAGTCAGCCTCCAATTCGTGACAGAGCCTGATGACCTCCTCCGCCACATTGCCGTGGCGGACCACACCCTCGGCGCTGACCGCCTGCCGGGCAGCCGTCTCCTGGGCCATCAGCAGGATGAACTCGCCCATCTCGTGCATCTCCTGGGAAATGGTGTGCACCCGGCTGGTCGGTGAATGGGATAGGAAGTCCAGGTTCACGACGTACAGAAAATAGAGTGGCAGACCGGTCTCCTGAGCCAGGGCGATGGCTGTGGTGATCGTCGGCTGGCTGGCCAGTCCGCCCCGTACGGCGCATACGATTCCAGACATGCTTCATTCCTCCAATCGGTTGAACCTTTTTCCCTGGCTGGATTGTGCATCGTCCGCCGGTTCGCCTGTCAAGAGATGCTGTACCTCCGGGACACATTCGCTATCGGCAAAGACGGTCACCCGATCGCCACTCTCCAGTGTCGTGTAGCCGTGGGCCATGTGTAGCTTGCGCCCCCGCCGGACCGAGACGATGAGGCACTCTTCCGGGAGACCAAGCTCGCTGATCCGCTGCCCAACCGCTGACGAGCCGGAGGGAATGCGAAGGTGCAGGAAACTCGTGCCATCTACTTGACCCAGGCGCAGGACATCGGCCCGATGTTGGTGATGGGCGCGTGCGGCAATTGCCTGGTCATAGGCGCGGATGATGTCGGAGCGGCGAACCGCCCCAACCAGCCGCCGTGATCCCTCCTCCTCAACCACCGGCAGCCGGCCCACATCGCGCCGGCTCAGCCGGCGCAGCGCCTTCCACATCGGCTCGTAGGGATAGGCGACCAGGAGTCCCTCGCGCGTCGCGATGTCAGCCACCGTCCTGCCGCCGACAGGGCCTGCTGCTTTGGCCCGCTCCAGGTCCTGGATGCTCACCACACCCGCCAGTTCGCCTGCATCATCCACCACAGGGAACCCGTGATGGTGAGAGCGCGAGAACTCGTCAGCCAGCTCGTCCAGGGATATGGTCAGCGGAACCGTGGCCACGTCGGTGGACATGGCTTCCCGCACCGAAACACTCTGCATGACGTCAATATCCTGCCCCTGTTGCAGATGGACACCCCGCCGGGTCAGCTTGAGGGTATAGATCGATTCGCGACTGATGAGCCCGGAGACCAGCGTAGCTATAACCGTGGTCAACATAAGCGGTAGGATGATGTGATAGTCCCCCGTCATCTCGAACAGGATCAGGATGGCCGTGATCGGCGCGTGAGCCGCGCCACTGAACACCGCAGCCATCCCCACCAGGGCGTAGGCACCTACGGGAGCCGTGATTGTGGGAAAAACCGCGTGAACAACTTGGCCAAAGGCCTCGCCCAGCATGGCTCCCAGAAAGAGCGAAGGGGCAAAGATGCCTCCCGACCCACCCGAGCCCAGGGTGATGATCGTAGCCAGTATCTTGGCAAAAAGCAGTACCACTGTCATCTGCAGTGCCAGTTCGCCGAATAGGGCTTGGGTGATGGTGTCATAGCCAACACCAAAAACCCGGGGAAAGCCGTCGATCTTGGGTGTAAGGATGCCGATCACGCCCAGAAGGACGCCGCCTAGCACCGGTTTCAGGTACTCGGGGAAACGGAACCTATCCCATAGGTCTTCCGATAGGTACAACAACCGGGTGAAGCCAAGGGCAGTCAAAGCAGCCAGAAGACCTAACAGCGCGTAGAACAGCAGCTCCCAGGGGCTGACCAGCATGTACTCAGGAACGGTAAAGGCCCGCATATCACCCTCAAAGATGTGGGCGACAACGTCGGCCACAACGGCCGAGATGACAACTGCGCCAAAGTAGGTGGCGTGGAATTGGTTCAGAATCACTTCGAGGGCAAAGACAGAACCGGCGATGGGTGCATTGAATGTGGCGGCGATACCGCCTGCCGCGCCGCACGCAACCAGATTGCGCACCCGTTCGTCGGAAAGGCGAAAAAGCTGGCCGACTGTGGAGCCCAGTGCCGAACCGATCTGGGCGATAGGACCTTCGCGGCCCACCGAGCCGCCTGTGCCGATGCAGATGGCAGAAGCCAGGGATTTGACAATCGCCACACGGGGACGGATCCGGCCACCTCGTAGCGCAACGGCCTCCATCACTTCCGGAACGCCGTGCCCCTTGGCTTCGCGGGCGAAGCGATAGATGAGCGGCCCAAAGATCGCGCCACCCAGAGCGGGGATGATGAGCAGATAGAAGGGATGGAGCCCCTCCATCAACCCAGCCAATCCATCATAGGCCAGGGTGTGCACACCCTCGATAAGCCGTCGAAAAACAACCGCACCCAGACCTGCGCCAACCCCCACGATCAGGGCTGTGAACAGGATGACGCCCGACTCGGACAGCGCGCGCTGGTCCAGCCAGCGCGGCAAGCGTTGCCGCCAGCGCTGCCCCGACGACCTTGCTGGTTCACGATGAGATGGTTCAGAAACAGCCACAGCCACTCCTGCAATGCGACAGTCGACGGCGCTGCAATCTGAGCTAGAGTATAGATCCAATACTTGCATTTGGCAACTCAAGGATCAGGGGCTGTCGCATCATTCTCTGATTCGAGGAATGAGTAAACCCGCGGAGCCAGGCGCCGATATCTGGCTATAAAGATGCACAGCGTCAACCAAGGGGAGACTTACGGTAGTTCCTCTGCCGTTGACTCGGCCGTGACCTCCGGCACTGGCGTGGGGTCGGAGGTTGCTGAAAAAAAGTCCTCGCGCCCCTTTTCGACCAGGTCCTTGACAGCGTACTCGCTCACCCGGACGTAGTAATCCGAGTCAGATGACTTGACGACGAAGCTGTTGTCGGCCGGGTCCTGAGCGCCGACCCACAAGGTGTAGGTCCTGTCCCCCCCGTCGCCCTGCGTCTGGATCGTGACTACGGCTCGCGGCTCATCCAGGCCGTAGCTGGCCTGCTCTTCCTTGCCCAGTGGGCGCAGCAGCGTGGCGTAGCGCGCCTTGTTGGCCAGGGTCTTGACGCTGGTTTCGTCGAGCGTTTCGCCAGCGGTCAGGTCCTTCAGGGTCCAGCTTTCCCCTTCTTTCACGAACTCGAATCGACCCTGGCCGTTCTCCAAGGTCAGGGCGACGATCTGGTCGGGGGGCACGTCCAGGTAGGCCTGCTCCACCCAGGCCGACGGCTGGACTGCAAGGTCGGTGGCAGACAGGTCCGAAGCCAGGTACACCTCATCCCGGGCGTCAGCGCGGACGTGGCTGACGCCGTAGCTGGGCGAACTGCCCAGGTAGAGCCGGTGGTGCCTGCCGTCGGCCAGTTCGAACTCGGCCAAGCGCTGGTACTCGTCCCCAGCCACTTTGAGGCGCTTGTGGCTGGCCACCGTCTGGGTGACGAGGCGGTCGGTCTTGAGCTGGATCAGCTTGTCGAGCAGGAGCGGTACCTTGTCTTCCAGGCAGGGATAGTCACCGGCCTCGGGCAACACCCATTGGCCATTGTGTTTGGCCAATTGCAGGCGCTCGCCTCCCGCATCGGTCAGGGTCAGAGCCACAATGTCGCTGGCCTCGACCCCGGGGAACAGGCTTTCGCCCTCACCACCCGAGGCGGTCGATCGAGGCCACAGCACGACGAGTCCCAGGATCAGTTGCAGTACCAGGATGCCGGTCAGAATCTGGTTGCGCCTAATCATCGCTTCCTCCTTGCCGGTTGCCTGTCTTGAATTCAAACATCGGCTGTTCACTTTGTCTGCGCACAGCCCAGACCACACCGATGGCGGCCAGCGCCACCAGCGTCACCAGGTAGTTGCCCCACATCCAGGCCGCCTTCTGGCCCTCCTCCAGGGGTTTTAGTAGCCGGGCGTAGGTTCCCCGCGAGCGGATGGTCAGCAGGTCTTCGTCCTCGACCGACCAGTCCACGGCGTTCTGCACGAATTGGAGATTGGCCAGGTATCGATCCGCTGACAGGCTGCGGGAGAGCTCCAGCACAGCATCATCCACGAACTCGGCGCTGCCAATCACCACCAGTCGCGACGACTCGGGCGAGGTCTCAACGACGCCCAGGCTCACCTCAACGGTGTCCGTCAGCGGCTCTGTCTCGAAGGGAGGCTTTTCCTTGAAGTAGCTTTCGAAGGAGCCTCGGATGGCCACGGCCAGCGGCCAAGCCCGCTGCTCACCCTCCAAGGCAAAGCCGTAGGAGGGATGCTTTTCCGGGTTGGGCTGGACGTCGGTGTCTGTTCGCAGCCACGACTGCTCTGTAGATTGCAGCAGCACGTTCACCTCGCGGTCCTGGTTCATGGCCTCATCGACGGTCAGCGGCGAGGCCCAGTGCATCGTCACTGCCGGCAGCTCGGAGACGATGGGGTTTTCCTGATCCATGCCGCCGGCGCGGACGTCCACAAAGGGCGGGTAGTCGAGCTGCTGGATCTCGACTACCTGCATGCCGCCCACGTTCCGCTGCACCTCGGCCGGAAACGGCTCGTTCTGGGGGTCGAGGACCAGCGAGTTCCCTACCTCAACGCCATAGTGGGCCAGCATCTCGGCGATGCCACCCTCCACTGGTTGGAGCGTCAGGCCTCCGGGCAACTGCTGGACCGGCAGCACATAGTTACCGGCGGCGACGACCACCGGCCCACCGCGCATGAGGTATTGGTCCAGGGCGAAACGCTCATTCTCGCTCATGGACTGGGGCGCGATCACGAGCAGTACATCCACATCGCCCGGCACGCGCCCGGAGGTCAGGTCCACCGGCCGGACTGTGTACTCCTGGCGCAACCGCTCCCAGAGGAGATTCCAACTGGAGATGGGCTGGCTCATACCGCCGAAAGCGTTGGGGACCGGCTGCAGGTCGGGCAGCCACAGGCCGACCGTCTTAAGAAAGCCGGGCGCAGCCCGCTTGAGCGCCGACTCGAGCTCGGTGCGGATGTCGGCCTCGCTCAGGTCGGCGGTGGGGTACAGGAGTTGCGCCTCGTCGCCGCTCTGGAGTACCAGGTGCAGATAGTAGGAATCGGGTGAAAAAAGGGCGACAGCAATGGGCCTCAGCCCCATATTGAGCAGTTGTTGGCGACCGACTGCGCTGCCCTCGGCGTCGGGGTCGATCTGCTCAAAGACGAACTTGCCGCCCGATTCATCCTCCAGGGCGCGGGCCACCTTTTCCACGGTCTGCGGCACCTCCTGCAGGCCTTCAGGCAGGGTTTGGGCCGTGACAAAGGCGGTCAATTTGACCGGCTGCTCCATGCTAGCAAGGACCGCGTCCAGGCTCTGGAAGCCGTAGACCACCTTCTTGATGGCACGGGTCAGGTCATACTCCAGATTGCGTAGCCGGACGTCGATCTGGCCAGTGGCGTGCGGCTCGACCTCGATCAGGTCGGCCCAGCCCAGGTCGACGTGCTGGTCACCGTAACGGATCAGCAGGTCGAAGTAAGAGTTGATGACCGACTCCTCGTACCGCCCCGAGACGCGGAAGGGACTGGGCCGGATGCCATAGACCTGATTGGCCTCTGCTTCTACGTCTTCGTCCTGGCGGGGGTCCACGATCTCGACCTGGATCTTGCCCCCCGAAGCGATCTCGTACTCACGCAGCATGTCGCGGATGGTGGGCACCAGCGGGGCCAACAGGGGGTGTGTCTTTTCGCTGAAATAGCCCCGGATCAGTAGCGGTTCTTGCAGGTTGTGGATCAGATCCTTGGTCACAGGCGACAGGCTGTACGACCGGTCGGCAGTCAGGTCGGCACGCAGGCCTCGCAGCGGGAACAACCAGGTGTTGAAGGCGGCCAGGTTGGCGACGATAAGGACGACGGTCAGGAGGGCCTGGCGGCGGTAGGCGGCCCCGTGCGTCCCGCCGCTCCAACGCCGGCCATCCAGCGAGACGACGTTGAGCGCCAGGAACAGGACCGTTAACGACAGGTAGTAGATCAGGTCGCGCAGATCGATCACACCCCGCTCGATGCTCTCAAAACGGCTGCCGGTGCCAAAGGCTCGGAGGACCTCGCCCAACGTTTTGCCTGCCAGGCCGGTTGCGGCGCCACTGCCCACCACGTAAAAGAGCCCTCCCAAGACCACGGTAACGATCAGTGAGACAATCTGGTTGTCGGTCCGCGAAGAGATAAAGAGGCCGATGGCTGCGTAGGCTGAAGCCATCAGCAATGCGGCCAGGTAGCCACCGACTACCGGTCCCCAATCGAGGTCGCCGAGCACGCTGGCAGTGATGGGCAGGAACAGCGTCAGGGCCAGGGCCAGGGTCACCAGCGCCATGGCCGCCAGAAACTTGGCCAGCACGAGCACGATCCCTTGCACCGGCAGGGTGAGCAGCACTTCCAGCGTCCCGGCTCGCTGCTCCTCGCTCCACTGTCGCATGGTCAAGGCGGCGACCAGGAACAGGATCAGGACCGGCATCCAGTGAAACAGCGGCCGGACGTCGGCCAAGTTGCGCGCAAAGAAGGTCTCCGCCCAAAAGAAGGCAAAGAGGGTGAAGACCAGGAATGCGCCGACAAAGATAAGGGCCAGCGGCGACCCAAAGTAAGCGCTCAACTCTTTACGGGCGATGGCCCAGACTTGTCTCCAAGTGCTTTTCATGCTTCGCCTCCTTCAGATCCGCCACCGGGCTCGTTGACGGCCGTGGCCAATTCGTTGAACACGGTCTCCAGGGTACGGACATCCCGTCGCAACTCCATCAGCGGCCACCCCTGGTCACGGGCCAGCCCGTAGATGGCCGGTCGCAGCTCGACACCATCACAACTTCGGATCCAGTATTCAGCTCCTTCAGGGATGGGGTGGGATTCGACGAACTGCACTTTGGGCAGTGCCTTGAGCTGCGGGGCAGCGTCGGGAGCTCCCGGGCCCAGCAGCAGCATCACGTTGGCGGTGCTGGCCAGATCTGCCAGGCGTGCGTCGGCCCGAACCTGGCCGTTCAGCAGGATAATGACCCGTTCGCACGTTGCCTCCACTTCGGACAAGATGTGCGTCGAGAGCAACACTGTACTCTTGCGTGCCAGGCTGTGGATCAATCTACGAACCTGGACGATTTGCGTGGGGTCGAGGCCCACGGTCGGCTCGTCCAAGATGAGGACCTTGGGCTGGTGGACGATGGCCTGGGCCAGACCGACGCGCTGGCGATAGCCCTTGCTGAGCTGGCCGATGGGCCGCGTCACATGATCTTCCAATCCCGTAGCGCGGATCGCTTCCAAGAGATACGCCGGCTGGTCATGCTTTGGGATCTGGCGCAGGTCGGCGATCATGCTGAGATAGGCTTGTACTGAAAGCTCTGGATAGAGCGGAGCATTCTCCGGCAGATAGCCAATCCGCTTCTGGATCTCCAGGGGCTCGGTCAGGACATCGAGGTCATCTATGGTGGCGCGGCCCTCGTCGGGTTGCAGGTAGCCGGTCAGGATCTTCATCAGGGTCGTCTTGCCCGCTCCATTGGGCCCCAGCAACCCGACGATCTCGCCCGCCTCCACGTGGCAGGTGATCCTCTCCAAGGCCTTGACAGGACCATAGTCCTTGCTTACGTTCGTCACGTCAATCATGGACTCCTCCTGAGGGACGCATCGTCCCCCTTTTCGTCAACTCCACGGTGTCGCCATCCCGCAGAATATAGTCCTGGGTACGGATTCTTCCGTTGACCCGTGCCACATGCTCGCCTTCCACAGCGCCGACGAGACGTTCAAAGTCGCGCACCAACGTTCCTTCCGGAAGCCACATCGGTTGGCCTCCCCTGCCAAAGACCAGCAGGTTGTCGGAGAAGACCTGCCGTCTTAGGAGCTCAATGAATTCAGCATGGTCGACGGCCCCTGCGTGCTGAGCCAGCAAGCCGCGCAGCCAGCGCAACTGTCCCTGGTGAGCTTGTGTCGTCTCCTCTTCAATCTTGTACCGCCAATGTGCGGCGATGCCGAAAAGGGCCTCACGGTGCATGCGCTCCGTCCGAATCTGGATCTCGACCGGCTTGTAGGAAATGTCAGGCACAGGATAGATACAGGTATGCAGCGCCCGGTAGCCGTTCTCTTTGGGCAGGCCGATGTAATCGTCAAAGGTGCCTGGTATAGGTCGAAAATGGGTATGCAAGAGTCCGAGGACTGTGTAGCACTCCTCCGGCGTCGAGACGATGATCCGTATGCCGATTCTGTCCATGATCTCGTAGACCGGCCGCTCTCGGCAACACATCTTGCGATACAGGCTATACAGCCCTTTGGTCCGGCCGTGGACGGTCCCCTTGATCCCATTGCGGTCCAAGAGATGTTGTACGCCTTCTGTCAGGAGTTGGAGACAGGCCTTGTCTTCCGCCTGGATTGGTGCAAGGCTTAGAACCAACTCCTCATAGATCGAAGGCTCGAGAATCCGCAAGCACACGTCCTCGAGTGCCGAACGAAGCATCCCCATGCCCATCCGATCTGCCAGTGGTACGTAGAGATCCAGGCTC
>JASFHU010000075.1:0-11388 GCA_050123055.1 Anaerolineae bacterium | reverse complement strand
GCCGGCAGCGCTTTGTCAGCTTGAAAGAAAGGGGCCTGGGCTTCAGCTAGTGGGTTTACCATGATCGCTGCTTTGTTCGATTTTGACGGCACGCTGTACACGGGCCATATCTGGCAGGACCTGGCACGCCGCCACTGGAAGGCCCGGTGCCACCGTCGTTGGGTCGTGGCCTATCTGGCCTGGAATATGGCTCCCCTGCCCCTGTACAAGATAGGAGTGGTAAGTTCGGAGGCCTATTTCCATACCTGGGGTGAGACGATGAGCTGGCTCCTGCGCGACTGGACCCTGGATGACGCCCAGATCCTGTTTCAGGCCCTCCTCGAAGAACAGATCGCACCCAACCTGCGTCCCGATCTGCTGGATCGCCTCCACCGGCACCAGGCCCAGGGCCACCTGGTAGCCTTGGTGTCGGGGACGTTTGCCCCTTTCCTGGAAGTGATTGCCCAATGGCTCGACGTGCCCCACGCCATCGGCACGCCGTTGGGGGTGCACGATGGCCGCTACACAGGGCGCATTGTGCCTCCTCTGTGCCAGAGCGAGGGCAAACCGCGCCGTGTGCGCGCCTATCTTGTCCAACAGGGACTTGAGGTGGACTGGATGGCCAGCTATGCCTATGCCGACCGGCATACCGACCTGCCCCTGATGGGCCTGGTTGGCCATCCCGTGGCCGTCTACCCCGACGAGGCGCTGCTGGCCCATGCCCGGCAGCGGGGCTGGCCTGTGATTGGAGGAGGGAACTCGTGACCGGAGTAGTCATCGTGTTCCTGGCACACCGCCAGAGACGAAAACGCCCCTGACAAGTTGGAGATTCCGGAGCCCCAGACTTGTCTGGGTATTTATTGAATAGCTGATTCACTGTTAATGGACAATGCTACAAGCCTTGAGAGGTGCGTAGATGGGAAGTCGCCGTGATCTGATCGTCGTGAATCTGATAGCCCTGCTGCTGCTACTCTTCGTACTGCTGATTGGCTGGCGTGAAGCGGCTGCTTTCGGGCTGGGCGTGTTGCTTATCATGGACCTGCTGGTGGCGCTGCGAGGCCGGCAGGCTCGGTCTGACCACGATCCGGACACTTGACGGGAGGGAGACAGCATGGCTGACGAGTGGCCCGAGATCACCTACGGCCAGGCCCTTGCCGCCTACGAGGCCGGGCAAAAACTATATCGGAGCGGCCGGATCTTTCTGGTGCGCCGTGCCCTGCGGGGGCCGGAAGATGGCCTGGTATTGTGGCTGGCGGACGAGCGCACCCTGGGCGACCAGGGACTGCTTCTGTTCCCCGATGGGCGAACAGAGGTCAAAGGCAGCGCCTGAGATCGTACCTGCACTCAGCCCTGTCCTCCCAGTCAGGTACCTGTCCGGAAGCGGTCCGGAATACTCCTTTGCACGGTTGCCCCGAGTATGATAGAATACTCCTGCGGAGAGAGGTGCGATGTCTGAGAAACTGGTTGTGTTGATGACGGCGGGCTCGCAGGAAGAGGCGGAACGCATTGCCCATGCCCTCGTGGCAGAGATGTTGGTCGCCTGTGTGAATGTGATCCCAGGTGTGACCTCGGTCTACCGTTGGGAGGGGCAGGTCCAGAGCGATCAGGAATGGCTGCTGGTGGCCAAAAGCCGCCGTGATGTGTTGGACGACCTTGTGCGGCGCGTGCAGGCGCTCCACAGCTACGACGTCCCCGAGGTCATCGCCCTGCCCCTGGTGGGTGGAAGCGATGCCTACCTGCGTTGGATCGATAGACAGGTCCACGGCGGTTGGCACGACCTGGACTAGTGCACGACGGTGCAAATCGCCAGATAGAAACTGCTCGCCAGGGATGGCCAGATTCCTGGATTCTTGGAGAGTGGCTTTGTTGCGTGGCTGTTTGTGACTCGCTTCCTGTGTGCCGAGCCTGATAAGGCTCGGCGGTTGGAGGGTGGCTCATGCGCGATCTGATTCGACAGATACTCAAAGGCTACAAGTCTCTCAAACTCGAGGGCCAGGATCAAGGCTACGTCCTCTTTACTGGCCAGGACCCAAGTACCCGCCAGCAGGTATCCATCAAGATTGTGCCTCGCCTGCTGGGAGAAGACCCCAAGATCGCCGATCGGTTCACTGATCTGGCTCGGGCCATCCGCCAGCTCAACCATCCCAACATAGCCTCCATCCGCAAGGTCGGGGAAGAATCCGGCTTGCCCTACGTGATCACCAGGGCGCTCGAAAAGGGCCATTCTCTGGCCGCCGACCTCGACCAGCCTTGGGCCGTGGACACCGCGGCCGACGTTGTGACTCAGGTAGGCCAGGCACTGGAGCACGCCTACAAAAAGGGTGTCGTCCACGGTGATCTGAATCCTGACAACATCGTGGTGGAGGACGATGGGCGGATTCAGGTCACCGATTTCGGCATGACCGAGCTGATCGAGTTGGTCGGAGGGGAGACCAAGAAAGCTGCCTCCCCCTATGTGGCTCCCGAGCGCGCGGCGGGGGGGGGTGTCGACAGCCGTGCCGACGTCTACTCGTTGGCCGCCATCCTGTACAGCATGCTGGCCAAGCGGCAGCCCCAGGTGGTAAAAGGAGAGGTCCTGCCGCCCAGCCGCTTCAATCCCGACGTATCCCCGGCCATGGACAAAGTGGTCGTGAGGGCTTTGGCCCCCGACCCGGCTGCTCGCTACCCCGATGTCAAGACCTTCCTGGCCGCGTTGGCCTCCACCACGTTGGTTCGCGCCGCCGATCAACCACAGGCAAGCGCCCCCGATGGAAGTTGTCCCCATTGTGGCGCTGCAAAGCAGCAGGGCCGTTTCTGCCGCAAGTGCGGGCTCCGCCTGGAGCAACAGGCGCCGGCCGGTCCGTCCGCCCCCTCGCTGGAAGAGTCGGTACTGGATGAGCCGATCCAGGTCACCAAGGTGGAGGTCACAGGATTCGGCATAGGCGCTGGGGTGGAACTGACCGAAACCAACATTGCCCAACCGCTGCCCGTGACCAGCCGCGAGTTGGCCGGCGAGTTCCCCGAGCCGCTGGAGATGCCCAAAATGGACCTCCAGACGCTGTGGCCCTCTCAGGGCGACAAGCCAATGATCACCATGCCAGAGCCACCACCCATGCCCGCCATCGATTGGGCCGAGATCGCTCCACCCATGCCCGAGGTGCCCGTCATCGAGGACGTCCCCGACGACAGGGAGAGCGATTGATAACCCTTGAGGACCTGCTGGCGGCGACCGGCGGCTCTGTCCACGGACCGGTATTTGCCGAGTCCTTTGAGGATTTTTGCTACGATAGCCGCCTGCTGAGTCGATCAAAGCCGCGCGAGCTGTTTCTGGCCGTCGTCACCGACAAGGGCGACGGCCACGATTACGTCCTGGATGCGGCGCGTGGTGGGGCTGCCGGTGTGCTCTGCCAGCGCCCTTTCGACCTCGATGCCTACGGCGTCACCTGTATCATAGTCGATGACAGTCGCAAAGCATTGCTGGATTGGGCTCGTTTCGTCTTGCGCAAATTGCAGCCTCGCGTGGTGGGCATTACCGGGTCCAGCGGCAAGACCACCACGAAAGAGGCGACGGCAGCAGTACTCTCTCGGCGCCATTCCGTTTTTCGCAACTATGGGAACTATAACGATCGCTACGGCCTGCCCATTGCGTTAGGCCGCCTGGAGCCAGGGCATCAGGTTGCCGTCCTGGAGTTGGCCTGTGACGGTCTGGACGAGATCCGCGAGTTAGCAGCGCTGACACGTCCACAGATCGGCGTCGTGACGGCCGTCAACGAGACTCACCTGACCTACTTGGGCTCGTTGGAGGCCATTGCTGAGGAAAAGGGATGCCTGGTGGGGGCCTTGCCCCATGCCGCGCAGGGGGGCGTGGCCATCCTCAACTATGATGATCCCCGGGTACGGGCCATGGCCTCCCGCACCCGGGCCCGCGTTGTGACCTATGGCCTGGATCCAGATGCCGACCTGGTGGCCGGGGCGGTGGAGGCCGATGCCACAGGCGTCTCTTTCACTGTTTATGTTAAAGATTTCTTTCCTGTCTCCGGTTGGCGGGGTAAGCGCAGGCTTCGGGTCGGGCTGTCCCTGCTCGGCCGCCATACTATCTACGCCGCCCTGGCTGCCGTGGCAGTCGGATTGGCCCTTGAGGTCCCGCTGGAGGAGGCGCTGGAGGCACTGGCCGCCGTCAGGCCCCTGGAAGGACGGCTCAACCCCCTACCCGGCATCGGGGACAGTCTCATCCTGGATGACAGCTTTGACGCCAGCCTTGCCTCCACCCTTGCTGCCCTGGATACCCTGTCTCTGTTCACCGCGGGCCGGCGGGTCGTTGTCCTCGGAGACCTCCTCGAACGCCCAGCAGAGCTTTCGCCCCGCCCCGGTAGTTTCGAGGGCCAGGCCCATCGGCGTATCGGAGAGCGCCTGGCTCGCGACAGCCACTTTCTGGTTGCTCAGGGCGATGGCGCCAGGCACATCGCCGAGCAGGCGCAGGCGGCGGGTCTGGCCGCCGACCGGATCCTGGTGACCTACACGCCTGAAGACACGTTGCGCGGCCTGGAGGGCTACCTGCAACCGGGCAACACTGTGTTGGTCAAGGGGGCTGTGGAATCACGCATGGAACGGGTGGTGGCCGGCTTGCTGGCCGAACCCGAGCGTGCCTCCGATCTGCTGGTGCGCCAGACCGAGGGTTGGCGCAAGGTGCGTCTCTTGCATCTTGGCCGGCCCACCTGGCTGGAGGTGGATCTGGAAGCCATCGCCCACAATGTCCGGCGTGTGGTCGAAATGGTAGGCTCTGATGTGAGGGTCCTGGCTGTTCTCAAGGCCGATGGCTATGGACATGGCGCAGTCCGCATCGCCCGCACGGCCCTGAACAACGGCGCATCCTACCTGGGTGTGGCCAGCATCAACGAGGGGGCGCTGCTCCGGCAGGCGGGGATTACGGCCCCCATCCTGGTTCTGGGCTATACGCCGGCCTGGCAGGCACGAGAGTTGGTGCTGAACGGACTGGCGGCCACCGTCTTTAACCTCGACGTGGCCCGGGCCCTGAGCCGTGCAGCCAGAGAACTGGACAGTCAGGTTCAGGTCCACGTCAAGGTGGACACCGGCATGGGGCGCCTCGGTCTCTTGCCCGAGGATGTGGTCCCCTTTGTCCACGATCTACAGGCCCAGCAGAGCCTGGTGATGGAGGGGATCTTTACCCATTTCTCTGTCGCCGATTCAGATCCGGAGTACACCCGCCGGCAGATCGACCGCTTCCGCCAGATCCTGGACGCGCTGTCGGCTGTGGGGGTCGAGTTCCCCCTCACCCACGCCGCCAACTCGGCGGCCATCTTGAGCTTGCCAGAGAGCCACTTCCGCATGGTCCGCTTGGGCCTCGCTATGTACGGCCTGCACCCCTCTCCCCAGCTTCCCAGTCCCGCCGATTTCCGGCCTGCCCTGTCTTTCAAGACCCAGGTAGCCCAGGTGAAAACCTTGCCACCAAGGAGCTATGTCAGCTATGGCAACACCTACCAGACGACAGGAGAGCAGCGGATCGCCGTCATCCCGGTCGGTTATGCCGACGGTTTTCGGCGGGCGCCGCGCCACTGGGGCCAGGTGTTGGTGCGCGGGCAGCGCGCGCCCATTGTGGGCCGGGTGTGCATGGATCAAACCATGATCGATGTCACTGCTGTCCACGACGTGCGCCAGGGCGACGAGGTTGTCCTCATTGGCGAGCAGGGAGGGGAGCGCATCACCGCCGAAAGTGTGGCCGAGAGGCTTGGCACCATCAACTATGAAGTGGTGAGTGAGATCCTGGCCCGCGTGCCCAGGGTCGTATAGCTGGGCTGCTGCCCGAAAGTTGAACAAAGATCTATTCGGACAACCAGACGTCGTGGAGGTTGATGCGGCTGTCGGGGCTGGGTTCCCAGTTGTGCACCCTGGCCGATGCGGCTTCGATCTCCTGCGGTACGTACAACCACACCGCCGGAGCATCCTCGTGGATCAGGCTCTGCATCTCTGTATAGATCTTGACCCGCTCGTCCGGATCCGGCTCTGAGGCCCCAGCTTCGATCAGTTCGTCTACCCTGGGATTGGAGTAGCAGGCAAAGTTGCCCCGGCCATCTGGCGTGTCCTCCACGCGGGTGTGCCACTTGGCCTCGATGTAGCCCACCGGGTCAAAGACCGAGTCACCCCAATCGCGCAGGAAAGCCTGCCGCTCGCAATTCAGCAACATCGGCCGGACCACGTTGTACTCCCATGCCCGAACGTTGACGTCCATGCCCATCGATCGGAGCTGGCCCGCCACCGCCTCTGCCAGTTCGACGTAGGGTCCGTAGGCATCGATCACAAACGAGATCTCTTCGGGTCTGTAGCCGGCCTCTGCCAGGCGCGAGACCGTCATGTCCGGGTCGTAGTCGTAGGGCGCTAGATCTGGATCCGCATAGACGTTGGCCGGAGAGAGTGGCCCTGGCAGGATGGCTCCGTAGCCCCCGGCCACCTCGGCCAGGATCGTATGCGCATCCACCGCATAGCTCACTGCCTGGCGCACCCGCCTGTCGTCGAAGGGTGGGCTGGTGACATTGAGGTCCATGAACTTGGGGCGTGTTCCGGCAGCGGTCTTGACGACCACGGCCGGATCACCCAAGAGCTGCGGAACCATCTGCGATGACACGTTCTGGACGAGGTCCACCTCCTCCGCCAGCAACGCTGCCACCCGGGTCGGTGTATCGGGGATCATAAGAAAGAGCACTCGCTCCAGGTAGGCTGGTCCCACAGGCGGGAGTTCGTCGGCTCCCCCATAGTAATCGTCAAAGCGCTCGAGGACGATCTTTTCGTTCAGCGTGCCCTCGACGAACCTGAACGGCCCTGTGCCGACCGGGGCCTTGGCGAATACCTCATCGCCCACCTCTGTGATATAGTCCTGCGGCACGATCTGGTTGTGAACCAGCATCTGTAGAAAAACGGGCCAGGGGCCTGTGAGCTCAAAACGCACCGTATAGTCATCTACCTTTGTCACCTTGTCTACCTGCGTGACAAAACCCCGGCGCGGCGCGCCAATATCCTGGTCCAGAATGCGCTCGAAGGTAAAGACCACGTCATCAGCAGTCAGATCTTCATCGTTGTGGAACTTGACTCCCTGTTTGATCTGAAACTCGACGGTCCGATCGTCCACCCATCGGGTTTCCTTGGCCAATTCCAGGACGACCCGGTTATCGATGGTGCGGGTCACCAATCCGTCAAAGATATTGCGGACGACCGTCTCGGTGGTCCGGTCACTGTAGGCGGCTGGGTCCAGCGTCGCGATAGAGTTGGTGGCCAGGCCGACGACCAGCGTGCCACCCGACTGGGGCATCTCTGGCCCGGGGGTAGCCAGGGATCCCTCTTCCTCGGTGCGTACCATCGTCTCTTTCACCATCTCTGGTTCCAGAGTCGGGCCACACGTCGTGAGGAGGACCAACATCACCACAATCGGCACAATGGCCAGGAGCTTGCTGAGAGCCCGCGTTCCTATGCTCACCGTCCCTCTATTGAATCAGTTCTACGTTCAGCGCTTCTGGGCCTTTGGCAGGATAGTGTACGTGGAAGCGGACCTCTTGTCCGCCCTGTAGACTGTTTCGGTTGACGCCCACGAGCTGATCCTGGTGGACAAAGATCTCCTCACCCACTTCGCTGACAATGAATCCGAAGCGTTTGCCTGGATTGAACCATTTTACCTTGCCGTGCTGCTTGGGCAGAGGACCTTTTGCTAGAAAGCAAGTGGGACATATCACCGGCACGATGACGGCGACCTGGCGTCGCTCGAGCAGATCCAGATAGGTGGAGGTCAGGATAAAGCCACGGCCACACTGCTGACACGTGCAAACCTTGGGTTGGTCCGCCATCTACACAAACTCCCAAATCACCAGGCGATGCGCATACCTACATCACAACAGTTGCGGGTTCCAGCTGTCTGTCCAGGGGGGGCGATTCACTTCTTTTTCTTCTTTGCCTTGGCTTTTGCATCCTCTTCAGCACGTATCTCATTCCAGACGCGGCTCAGCGACGATTTGAAGCGGCGGTCTGCCTTGGGCTTCTCAAAGGGAGGGATGGGCCAATAGTGGAGCAGGTGCTTCAGGCTGCGGGCAGTATCCGCCTTGGACAGCCCCATCCGGTAGGCGCTGCGTACCTTGCGGCGGACTGTGCGCAAAAAGTCGGACATTGCCTCTGTGGCCTCTTTGCCCGACAGCTCGCCATGACCCGGGATCAGGACGTCGTAGCGCAGCTTGCGCAGATAGGTCAGTGCCTGAAGCCACTGCTTGGTATCGCCCTGCGAAAGGAAGGGTGGGCGATCGGTGACCACGATATCGCCGGCGAACAGGAGCTTATCTTCCGGCAAGTGAATCACCGTAGTTGCGGGCGTGTGGCCTCCCACCGGGATGAGGTGGATCTCTTTGTCTCCCTTGTACAAGACCGTCCGCCCGGTGAACGTGATTTCAGGCTCGATGACCTTGAGATTCTGTTTCCACTCCTCTGCGGCCTCGGGCATTCGGTTGCCGTACAGGTTCAGCAGACGGGTGCGAAAGCTGTCGCCGTAGCTCTTCATGTTCTTCCAGGCGAATTCGTGGGCGATGACGGTGGCCATCGGAAAGTACTGGTTACCGATGATGTGGCCGCGGTGGTGGTCGGTGTTGATGATGTAGAGGATCTCTTGGTCTGTCCGACCCCTGATCTCCTGAAGCCAGAGACGCGCATCATCCGGTAGCATCGGCGTGTCGATCAGAATCACGCCTTCGCCGGTGACGATGTAGCCGATGTTGGCTCCATGGAACTCGGTTTCAACAAAAACGTTGGGAGCAATTTCTCGAGTTATGATGCAGCCTCTTTCTAATCTACCACAGCCGCCAATGCTTCGTTCAGGGTCGCCTCGATTGTCTCGTTCGTATCGGCGATCTCTACGTCCGCCACCAGTGCCATCTCTGCCGCAAGCAACTTGCGCCCGCGATCCATATAGTCCGTATCCCTCTTGGTGAGGTGACTCATCTTCTGATACCAGGCCAGGTCGCGCACAGCCTCGGCGAGATCGGACGGCTTGCCTGTCTGGAGCTTCTCCAGAATCTGTTCCTGGCGTTCCTTGTGATCCTGTGGCAGTTCGTCGGGCCTGCTACGCAGGATATCCAGTACCTGCTGGAATTGGGCTTGCGGCATAGCCGGCCGTACACCGATCTCCCCCACCCGGTGCTTTGGGATATGCAGGGTCAGCCCCTGAGCCGGTATATCGATCACATAGTAATGCTCCTTCCCATGCATGAATTCCTTGTGCTCGATACCCGTGATCTGCCCAGGCCCGTGGTGAGGGTGCACCACTTTGTCACCCACTGCGAACTGCATGATCGTCACCTCTTTCCGTCGCTAACCCTATGCCTTCTCAGACGGCAGATCTTCGGACAACCCATCCAGCGTGCTGTCCAGCCAGGCCATCTCGGCAGAGGCTAGCTCCAGTCCATAGTTCAGTGCCAGATTCAGCCCCAGGTCAATGCCCTTATCCAACGTTTCGCTCATTCGAACCAGATCGCCCTGCTGGGTTGCCACCTGGGCCCGCCTTTGCTCCAGACAGGCCATCAGACTGGCCGGTGGAAAGCTACCCGCCAGGAGCAATCGCATCACGAATGCCTTCAAAGGAAGATCCGACGCGATCGGTTCCTCCATCCATACATGAAGTGCCTGCCGTCCGGCTTCCTCGATGCTATAGATCTTGCGCGGTGGCTTGTCCACCCCAGGAACGACTTCTACCGTCACCAGCCCTTCTTCGCGCAAGGTACGTAGAACCGGATAGAGGCTACCCGAACTGGGACTGCCGATTAGCCAACTCAGTCCTTTGAGAAGACGCTTAATATCATAGCCTGACATCGGTTGCTGGGCCAGTAAACCTAGCACCAGGTACCGAAGACTCACCTTGCCTGTAGGCATAGCTCGATCCGATATATGTCGTTCTACTTCATTTTATCACAATCTGCTAATTCTGTCAAGCGTGATACCGATTCCTAGCAATACAAACGAGACTGCACCCTCGAACAGTGCAGCCTCGTTTCGAGGCAACCCAAGATACCCGTTTCCAGGTTCGCCCCGACCGGTTTCTAGTACACAGAGGCGCAAAGCCCCAGGTAGTTGTCGCTCGGCAGGGCTCGCTAGAACCCTGGCATTCTAGCCCAGACAAGCCTCTCTGGGCTATGGTGGTCGAGGGAGCACCCGGATGGTACCCAGTGTCAGTTCGGTGCCGAGCATCTCGCCGCCAGCATTCCTGACCGGCAGACGATCGCCGCCGTCGGCCGGGTACCAGCCGACGACCAGTACGTAATCGCCGGAGGGAAGATCCGCTGGCAGCAATACCCCCCGCCGATCGTACACCACCTCACCGGCGGTCCATTCGTCAGTGGGCCGAGACCCGCCAACCGGTTCGCCGTCGTACTGCGCCACCAACTGCCCATCGGCGGCCAGCAGATGGGTGAAAATCTTGTAACGATGTCCCGAGACTTCATCCGCCCGCCAGATCAGGCTGAGGGGCAAGACGTCGCCCGGTCCTAGCGGTTCATCCGGCAGGGCATATCGCTCCAGCTCGACAGCCTGGTCAAAGCGCGCGCCACTGGGCTGCTCCGGCAGGCCAGTATTCGTGCCATAGGCGATCAGGAGAATGTCGCCAAACCATTGATTCCAGGCACGATGCGCATTCTGGTCAAGCCAGCCCCAATCGCTGGCAGGGCTTCCGGCCCAATCCACGGCAAAGATGCGTTGGTGCTCGGCGGCAATTTGGGCCAGGTCGCTGTCATTCAGCTCGCCCGGATAGTATACGGCGAGATCGGCCAATCGCCGCGCCAGCGGCGCAAGCATCGCCGGTGTGTCGACGAGGAGCGCATCACCCGGCCTGACGACGGATGCCAGATGTGCCGTCAGGTCTGAGACGTAGTTCGGCTCCAAGTCAGCAGGCAACAGGTAGCGCTGCTTGTAGAGGTAGACCGTCTCTCCATCGGGCAGGGCGTAGGTCTCGTCCAGTTGGAAGGCCTGGACAAAGGCCCGCGGAGGATCGTCCAGAAGGCGGTCAGCCACTGCCTGATCTTTAGCGCTGATGTTGGCGTTCAGCCGCTTCACTGCAACGTAATCGTACTCAAAGAGGGTCGGGTAAGCAGCGTCCCCCTGTTCAGCACTGTGTGTCAGGCTCGTCACGACCAGATGCGGGTAGCGGGTGATGAGCCAGGGCTGAAACTGGGGTGCGTTCACCTGTGCGGTGCTGACCAACAAACCCAGCCGCAGCGCCTCGTCGTCTCGATCTTGGCGGGCAGCCTCCATTCGCTGCAGCACATCCTCCACGATCCACCAGTCGGGGTCGGTGCGGCCATAGTCAGGCCACAGGACGTGCATGCCCTGGGCAAACGGTCCCACCCGGTCCACCTGGGTCACCTCTGCCACAGCGTGCAAGGGACTGAATGA
>JASFHU010000074.1:0-11394 GCA_050123055.1 Anaerolineae bacterium | reverse complement strand
GCTCTGGTGCAGACTCCTCACGCCCGGGGTCAGGGCAAAGACGTCGTCGCTGCCGTGCAACAGTAGGGTCGGCGGGCAGTGCGGGCCTACATGGGAGAGTGGGGACAGCAACCGGTAGGTCTCCGGGATCTCATCCGGCCTGCCGCCCACGATGGCCGGCTGCAGGTCGCGGAAAGCCAGATCTTGCTCCAGATCCCTACTGTGCAACATGAATAGCTTGGCAAAGAAACCTTCCGCCGCCCGATCGACCAAGCCCTGGGGCCCATGGCCCTGATGTCCGAGTATCTTGTCCTGGAACTGTTCCCACCAGTCCAAAAGCTCGGCAGGCGGATAGAAGGCGACCACTCCTCGAACAGAGGTGTCGCCTGCGCCTGTTAGTGGCGGGAGCTCTGGATGGTCCGGTGTGTAAGCCACCAGCAGGGCCAGGTGCCCGCCGGCGGAGCCGCCCATGAGGACGGTGTGTTCGGGGTCCACTCCCAACGGGCCAGCGTTTTCTTTCAGCCACAGGATGGCCTGCTTGACCTCGCCGACCATGGTGGGGATATCGGCCTTTGGCCACAGGGTATAGGCAACGTCCAAGACGACGTGCCCCTGAGCTGCCAGCCGGCGGAAAAAGGTGCGCGTCCCCAGGTCTTTGTCACCCACCCGCCAAGCGCCCCCGTGAACATAGATGGCGGCCAGTCCCGAGGGAGGCACACCGGGCGGAGGTGCCCAAAGATCGGCCAGTAGATCGGCCCCGGTATCAGGATTCCGGCCATAGACCAGATTGCGCCGCCAGGTGGCCCCGCCCGGCGCTCGGGCCAACAACGACCAACGCCTGGTGCGCGGTACTACGCAGTCCGGCCCAAAGGCCGCGGCAAAAGCTCCCTGCGAACTGGGAAGCGCTCCTATATACTTTGCTGCCAGGCCTGCCCCGGCCAGGCCCGCCCCGGCCAGTCTCCAGTCCCGGCGCATCAGGCCCAGCACACCGCCCAGGCCGCTGACGATGCCCAAGACCGGAGCCAGAGCCCCGGCCAGCAGCTTGCCCATCCAGAGCCAGGCCCTGGCGGCCAACCCATGGGGTCGCAGGAAGGGCAGAAGGGCCAGCAGAGCAGAGGTATAGACGAGTGCCTTGATTGTCTTCATAACTCGATCTCCACGACTGAATCAAGTACCCAGGTGGGGCGATAGGGGTAGCGTTCGATATCCGCCCGGCGGATAACCCCCGTCAAGAGCAGGATCGTCCGCATGCCACTTTCCACCCCGGCGACGATGCCGGTGTCCATGCGATCGGCCACCATGGCCGTGTCTTCGGAATGTACGTCCAGGTATCTGATAGATTTCATACGAACCTTCCTCTTGCCCGGAGGCTGGACAGCCCTGCTAACGATGCACCGTAGCAAAACCCCCGGTCAGCCTTGGGGTGGGACCGGCAGGCCCTCTAGCTCCATGATCTTGAGGGCGTTCGTCGTCGGGCAGGGACCGGCCTGCAACGTATAGTCAAAGGCCATCCGGCCATCGACCACGTGATCTCGAAAGTGATAGTTCACCACCTGGGACGCCTCGCCCTCCAACCTGGCGAGCTCCAGGTCGTGGGTGGCGATCAGTCCCAGGCCATGCTCTCCGGCCAGCGCGCGTACATAGGCCCGGCTGCCGATCAGACGCTCCCGGTTGTTGGTGCCTCGAAAGATCTCGTCGACGCAGAACAACAGGGGTAACGGATGCTCCCGTCGCAATTCGGCCAGCAAAGATCTCAGTCTCCTGACCTCGGCGTAGAAGAAAGAGAAACCATCGGTCACAGAGTCGCTGATGCCCATGCAGGTAAAGATGCGAAAAGGCATGGTGCGCAGTCTCTGGGCGTTCACCGGCCCTCCTGCTTGGGCCAAGGCCAGGTTGACGCCCACGGTCTTGAGAAAGACACTCTTGCCCGCCATGTTCGAACCGGTGATAATCGTCACCTGGCCCAACGCCGAGACGGCAAAATCGTTGCAGACCTTTGCACCATCCGATAGCAACGGGTGGCCCAGGCCCTCCGCCTGAAAGACTGAATCAAGTTCCTCAGGTTGGCCAGCCAGGAAGTGCGGAAAGGAGTAGCTGGGATTCAGAAAGGCAAAGTTGGCCAGCGAGCTCAAGGCCTCCAATTCAGACCAGACGTCCATCCAGGCCGGGGCGTGGCGGGCCATGTCTGCCTTGGTCCGGCTCAGGCGATAGGCAAAGAAATAGTCCCACGGCAGGAGCGCGTTCAGGACAAAACGGAATATGGGATTCTCGCGCATACCGAGCGCAGCCACAATGCGCGTGATGCGCCCCAGGTACCTCGAGGGTCGGCGGGCTGGATCCAAAAAGGGCGCACACAACTCCTTCAGATAGGGCGTGCGGTCATAGGAAAAGGTCTCCAGGTGCCCCAGGACAGCTCGAAGCTGCCGCAGGGCGCCCTCAATGGCCAGCGCATCGGCCCCGATGGCGTCTATGACCCGTGACCTCGTCAGCCAGAGACCCAAGTAGAGCACGAGCGTGATCTGCCACCAGGCAGGGAGCAGGCCCAGTTGGTTGGCAACAAAGAGGAGAGCATTCAACAGGGCAAAGGCGCCAAAGAGGATCAGCCAGCGGCGCAGTGAGTCAGCGTCGTCACCCTGTTCGAGCCAGGCGATCAGTTGGTTCGCTTTCCAGGTCCGTTGGGCCCCCGCGGCCAGGGCCGCATTCAGCGCCAGTTTGTCGCGAAACAGGTAGCGAGGCGCCAGTTCGCGCACCGTTTCCTGGCGCCGGGTCACTTGCGGGAGGTCGGGAACCGGCGCCGCCAGCCAATCTCTCAGGCGTTGGCTCCCTTCGTACGACACCGCGGTGTCGAGCAGCCGGTGCAGCGACCGCCGGCCCACAAGGTCCAGATCGGCTTCAAAAGGATGATCCGTCTCGGGCCGGTGGTGAACTCCGGTTGGGAGCTGCTCCCAGTCCAGCTTGGCTCGGGCAATGTGTGCCGACTTGATCTGGATCCAGCGCTGGTACTGCCGGATGCTCCAGTTCAGGCGGCCGTGCGCATAGATGGCGGCGCCAAACAACAAGGCCCCGGCCAAGAGGCAGATCGCAGCCAGCCAGGGGCCCACGAAATAGAGCGCCAGCCCCGTAACCAGCAGGGCCACAAAAAAGGCGCTGAATCGCACCCAGGAATAGCGATAGCTGCGGCGCTGCAGCCGCAGCAGGCGCCGCTGAAGGCGCTCAATTTGCTTGTTCAGGACGCGCAGCCTGCTAGTCTTGGTCATCATCGCTCCGTGCTGCCCCACCATCTTGTGCACCAGTGGCCGGGGAAGGCGCTGCTACCCCGCCAGCCTGGCCAGCACCGGGGCTCCTGACCATGGTGGGCAGGTCATTGACGATCCGGATCAGCCCGATGACAATGGTAAAGAACTCGAGCCGCCCCAGGAACATGGCCGCCATCTGCACCCACAGCACACCATTGGGAGCGTCGGCCGAGGTGATACCAACCGAGATGCCAACTGTGCTCAGTGCGCTGGCGAACTCGAAGAGGCTGTCTCCCAGCGAATAGCCGTGGGCGGCAAGGATCCCACTCCCGACAAGAAAGACGGCCAGATAGAGAAAGACAAACATGGCCACCTGGCGCAACTGGGTGTCGCTGATGAACATCCGCTGTTCGCCCCGCCAGGCATCCGGTTCGGTCACCGCGCTACGGGGCAGAAATCGTCGCCGGAACTCCCATACCAGGCCCCTGAAGAGCACATAGATGCGATACTGCTTGATGCCGCCAGCGGTGGAACCTGTCCCGCCTCCCATCAGCATGAACAGGATGAGCAGCAACAATCCGAGGCCGTTCCAATGGCCAAAATCGGCCGTCGCAAAGCCGGTGGTCGAGAGGGCCGAGACAGCACTAAAGATGGCCACCCTCAGGCTCTCTCCCACAGTGGCATACAGCCCGCCGGTTACGCCGAACAGGAGCACCACGACCCCGATCAGGATCAACAGTGCCGTCTGCCGGACTTCGCTGTTGCGCGCCACAGCCCTGTACTTTCTCTGGATGAGGGTATAGGCGGTCAGGAAATTGAGTGTGCCCAGCAACATCAGGATGATGATCACGGCTTCGACAGCCGGGCTGTCCCAATAGGCGATCGACTCAACTTTCGTAGAAAAGCCCCCCGTAGACACGGCCGTGAAGGCATGGTTGACCGCTTCGAACCAGTTCATGCCGGCGATGCGCAAGGCCAGGACCCCGACCACCACGTAGCCGGCGTACATGGAAAAGACCAGCCGGGCCGATCGCCGTACGTGGGGCAGGAGCTGCTCGGTACGTCCCTCGGCCATGGTCAGGCCCGGGCCAACGGGGCCGGCCAGGGCGCTCAACATGATGATGGCCAGGCCCGCGCCACCGGCCAGTTGAGTGACACTGCGATAGAAAAGGATCAAGTGCGATGCACGACCGACATCCAGAACCGACAGACCGGCCGTGGTCCAGCCGCTGGTCGACTCAAAGAAGGCATGAGTGAACCCCAGGCGGCTGATGGCGATGAAGGGGATGGCACCGGCTAGCGTGACCAGCAGCCAGGTGAGCACCACAATGACCGCCCCCTCTTGCATGGTCAAGCTTGCAGCCTGGCGCGGGGTCAGGCGACGCCAGAGGAACATGCCCAGCGATCCCAGCACAAGGCTCGGTACCAAAAAGCCCCAGGCCAACGAGAGCTCGTGAGGGTAAGCGATCAGCAGCAGTAGGGGAGAGAGGATCAAGAGACTGGCGATCAGGCTCAGCAAGCCTGTGTAACCCAGAATCGCCTTGTAACGTTGGCGCAGATAAGCCGCGTAGCGCACGGTCTTCGTTACGCCTCTTCGCCCGTCAAGATGCGGAGGGCCTGGTCCTGGTTCTCGGGTAACGCGACCAGCAGCAGGCGGTCAGCCACCTCCAACTGGTTGTCCCCCCGAGGCACAACTACCTGTCCGTCCCGGATGACGGCCGCCACCAGGCAATCCGGGGGTAAAGCGAGATCCATCAGCGTCTTACCGGCGGCAGGGGCATCCTGGCCCAGAACAACCTCCGTCACGTAGATCCGTCCCTCAGCGGCGGGGAAGAGGTGGGTGATCTCGTCAAAGACGGTGCGACCCTCGATCAGGCTGCCGATCACGCGCGTCGCGGAAAAGACCTCCGAGATTCCCAACTGGCGAAAGACCTCTTCGTTGTCCGGGTCGTTCGCCAGGGCCATGGTCCGTGGAACGCCATACAGCGTTTGAGCGATCTGGCAGGCCACCAAATTGTCGGGATCGCTGGGTGTCAAGGACAGCAGCACATCGGTCCGGCGCGCCCCAGCCTCCTCGAGCACCACAGGGTCGCTGCCATCGCCGAGGATCACCGTCGCATCAACCTGCCGAGACAGCATCTTGGCCTCGGACGGATGTGGATTCACGATGTTGACACGGTACCCGCGCTGCGCAAAGTGCTTGGCCAGGAAATAGATGGTCTCAATCGTCTCGCCGCCACCGATGAGGAGCACTCTCATGATCGTCCCCCCTCCGGATCGTCCTGCAACGCACCCAGAAACGCGTCGGCCGTGAGTCTCACCGGGCAGATGGTGTCGATGCCGAACTGGCCATAAACCTCTTCCCGCGACGGATCGTACACGCGGGCTATGACCTTGGGTACCTGAAAAACCGTCTTGGCCACCTGGGCGACCATCAGGTTCACATTGTCGTGCCTGGTGACGGCCAGCAGGCAATCGGCTTTTTCGATCTTGGCCTGGTGCAGCACGGCCAGCTCTGCCGCGTTGCCGACGACCTGAAAACCGCTGAACTGGGTAGAGAGGTACTGAAAAGCCGCCTCGTCCTCGTCGATGACCACCACACTACTGCCCAGGCTACTCAACTGGTTGGCCAGCATCGCTCCCAGCCGGCCACAACCGACGATCACGATATACTGATATGGTAGCATCCTCGTTCCCCAATTGGCTAGGGTACCTGTCAAAGATAGACGCTGGCATAGTATACCGCAATGCATTGGGATGTCAAATCGGCAGATGTCCTCCCTGTCCAGTCGGGTCGATTCTGGGACAACTGTCCGACTTTACGAGCGGGTTCATTTCTGGTATACTTGGCCCATTGGCAGGCTGCTCGATGCCCCTGCCAGGCTGAGGGAGAGACGCTTCGTTCTCTCAACTGAGCGACTGCTAGAAAGGATAACCATGGCTTCCATGCCCGAGAACACGCCTCCAGCTTACCATGTCTTGGTCAAGCCGACGGGGGCGATCTGCAATTTGGATTGCAAGTACTGCTTTTTCCTCTCCAAAGAGGAGCTTTATCCCGGCAGTCCCTTCCGCATGTCGGACGAGGTTCTAGAGTCCTACATCAAGCAGTTGGTCGAGTCACACCGCACTTCCGAGGTTACGGTCGCCTGGCAGGGCGGCGAACCCACGCTGATGGGGTTGGACTTTTTCAAGCGCTCTGTCGAGCTGGCCGAAGGGTACAAACGGCCGAACCAGTCCATCACTTACACCATACAGACCAACGGCACCCGGCTCGACGATGACTGGTGTGCCTTCTTCAAGAAGCACAACTTTCTCGTTGGCCTGAGCGTGGATGGTCCCCGAGAGATCCACGATACCTACCGCGTCAACAAGGGGGGGCAGGGCACCTTTGACCAGGTGATGCGTGGTTGGGAGTTCCTGAAAAAACACCAGGTCGACTTTAACATCTTGTGCACGGTCCATGCTGCCAACGCCGATCACCCGCTCAAGATCTACCGCTTCTTCCGCGACGAGTTGGGCGCCCAGTTCGTCCAGTTCATCCCCATCATCGAGCGGACGACGCCCGAGACGCTACCCCAGGCCAACAAGGGTTGGGGCCAGACCGACTCGGGCAAGCGCCCGCTATACATCCAGGACGGCTACATGGTCACCCACCGCTCGGTCAAGCCCAAGCAGTTTGGCAGTTTTCTCATCGGCGTCTTTGAGGAGTGGGTGCGCCGCGACGTCAGCCAGGTGTTCGTGCAGATTTTTGACGTCGCTCTGGGCAACTGGCACGGCGAGCCCGGCGGGGTCTGCGTCTACCAGGAGACCTGTGGCCTGGCCCTGGCAATGGAACACAATGGCGACCTCTACTCCTGTGACCACTTTGTCGAGCCCAACTACCTCTTGGGCAACATCCAGGAAACGCCCATGATCGAGTTGGTCGCATCCGACCAGCAACGCCAGTTCGGGCTGGACAAGCGGGAAAAGTTACCGAAGTACTGCCGCGAGTGCGAGGTACGTTTCGCCTGCCACGGCGGCTGCCCCCGGAACCGTTTCATCAAGACCCCTGACGGCGAGGAAGGGCTAAACTATCTCTGCGCCGGTTACAAGCTCTTTTTCCACCACGTCGACCAGCCGATGCGCATCATGTCCGATCTACTGCGCCAGAACCGCGCCCCGGCAGAGATTGTGCGCTGGTACGCCCTGCAGGACTCCAAACTGGCGCAGGCGATGGCCGACACAGGACCGAACGACCCGTGTCCCTGTGGCAGTGGGAAAAAGTTCAAGCAATGTCACGGCCGCCGGGGAGCCGAGTCTCCACCGGCCTAGCGCCGTACCACAACGAGGTGCCAGTACGATGAAGCGAAACCCTGCCCTGTACCTGGCCTTGATCTTGGCCGCCCTATTCATGGCCATGTGCCCGGCCGGAGGTGTCGCTTTGGCTCAGACGCCGGAGCCTGAATCGACCCCGGACACGGCTGGGGAAGAGGGTGCGGCTGAGCCCGAGCCGACAGGACTCCTGGACGAGGTCGTCGGGGCCACCCGGACCCCTGCTCCGACCGCGACGCCCGGCCCTATCGATGAGAGGGTGGAACAGCTCGCCTATGCCGTCGGCCTGAGCCGGACAGAGTTTCTCGGCCTTTCCGCTGCCGACTGGATAAATCTGGGCATATCGATCCTGCTCGTGCTCTTTGGCTACCTCCTCGGCACGTGGCTGATCCGTCGCGTACTGCCCAGGGTCGTCCGGAGATCAGCGACCGAGTTTGATGACAGGGCCTTAAAAGACATCGGCCCCAGCCTCAGGTGGCTGGTGGTCATCCTGGTGCTCCACTTTTCTACCATCCGGCTCAGCTTCGTCAGCCCGGAAGCAAAAAAGACGCTGGGAGACTTTTATTTTGTCGTGGGACTGGCCATCGGGTTACGCATTGTCTGGAACCTGATCGATCTAGCCGATGCCTGGTACCGCGAGCGAGTGGCCGCAGCGGAACGTGCGGACCAACTCGATCCGCTCATCACCCTCCTGGTTCGCGTCGGCCGTGTCGTCCTTATGGTGGTAGGGATCACTATCCTGCTCTCTCACTTTGGCGTCAACGTCACAGCCTTTGCCGCCGCCCTGGGCCTCGGCGGCCTCGCGTTCTCCCTGGCCGCACGGGACACCATCGCCGACGCCATCGCCGGTTTCATTATCCTGGTCGACCAGCCGTTCCGCATCGGCGACCGCATCGAGATCCAGGGCATCGGGACCTGGGGCGACGTGGTGGACATAGGCCTGCGTACCACACGTATCCGCACCCGCGACAACCGCCTGGTCATTGTCCCAAACTCTGTCATCGGCGCCAATCAGGTGATCAATTACACCTATCCCGACCCCCAGTACCGGATACAAACCCACGTGGGTATCGCCTATGGCACCGACATTGAGAGGGCGCGCCAGATCATCGTAGGCACGGTGCGGCACGTGGAGGGGGTACTGAAGGACAAGCCGGTGGACGCGCTATACATCGAGATGGGCGAGTCGTCCATGATCTTTCGCGTGCGCTGGTGGATCGAGTCGTACGAGGACACGCGGCGCATGTTCGACCGGGTGCATACTGTGCTGCAGAATGCCCTGGACGCGGAGGGCATCGAGTCACCTTTCCCGACGCAGAATCTCAACCTGCGTCTGGACGGTGAGGCGTCTGGCCAGCTTTCCGGGAACCTACCCCTGCCTGGCCAGGCCGGTCGCGAAGCCTGAGGTGCCACGGCGGCTGACCAGCTCAACAGGGAAGAGACCTGGCCCGCCAGGACAGTCAGGTATTGACAAAGAGCAGCAGGGCGTCCTCCCATACCCCGCTGCTCTCTGTAGTTGGCACAGCCACAGAGCCATCGCTGTCCGTGGTTAGAGTTCCTCCACCCGCTCGTGGATCTCGATCCGCCGCCGGGCCAGCTCCCTGAAAAAGATCTGGGGGTCGATGGCTGTTTCAGGCGGCAGCACGCCGGTCACCTGGACATCACCCCGGGCGATCATCTGCACGCCGATGCTCAGGGGAATGGCGATGTTCTTATAGTAGGCTGCTTGCCCCCCCCACTCCTCCTGTGATGGGTGGCGGTTCCAGTAGGTGTACTTGTATTTGCGTCCATCCCTCTTGCCATAGACCTCTACCACCAGGCCATAAGCCCACAGCTCGTTCTCTTTGCTCTCTGGCACCTGGAGCAAGACGTCAAAGATCGTGTCAAAGGCGGTGGTCTCGGCCCCCTGGATGACGATCTTTTCTTCGCTGTACAGACCCGACTCTAGCATCGCCCTGGCCAGGCGCATGGCAGGGGGTGGGAAGCAGCCGTGCACCGAGACTGCCCTGGCCCCCAGGCTCTTGGGCATGGTGCGTGTCTCGGGATGGGGGATATAACAGACCTCCTGCTCACCGATGGGCCCGGGAAAGTTCACCGTTTTGAGTCCGGCAAAGGGGCCGACCCAGTGGAACTCGCCATCCCTGTAGTAGAGGCGAGACTCGGTCTGGGGATGAAACTCCCACAGGAAGGTGATGAGCAGGCCAGGAGAAGGAGCCGGGCAACGGAAAGCGGCAAAGTTGATCTGGATCTCGTCCACCTCGTCCAGTTGGTCCGCTCCCCGCCGGGCCATGGCGTTGGTGATGCCGGGCGTGGCCCCCATGCCGGGGATAAAGACGATCCCCTTTTCCCTGGCGGTCGCGTCGTAGCTCCACTGATCCTCTTCAGTCGAGACGTCCAGGCCACTGACACCCACCTCGACACAGGCCTTGGTGACCGCCAGATCATATTTCCAGGGCAAGCCATTGAGGATCACGTCGTACTCGCGGAAGGTCTTGACCAGCCCCTGATAGTCCTCGGCGTCCACCTTGATCGCGGTAACCCGTGGCTCATCGATCTCGGCGGCCAGGTTTTCGGCAGCGGCCAGGTTATAGTCACCGATGACGATCTGGTCAAAATCGGAGAAGGTTGCCAGGTCACGCGTGGCATGCTGGCAGACGGCGCCTGCGCCGCCCAAAGACAGAACTCTCATGATGCACTCCTCTAGCTTGCTTTGACCTCTTGGACCGCGTCCGCAAAGTAGTTCAAGGTATCCTCCACATCCTTTTCCGTAAGGGCGGCACAGAGGAACCAGGGCTCTCCACCGTCGGGATCGGGCATCGCGCCCTTGCGCAGCAAAGCGGTCATGATGGCTGTATACAGATCGTGATCCAGCTTGAGCCAGGAGCGAAAGTCTGTCGGCTCCTCTTCGCCGAAGGTGATGCCAAACATGGACGGCGGCCCCAGGATATGGTGGGCGAAACCGGCGTCGGTGAGAATCTCGCCGATGCCCTCCATGAGTGCGCTGCCCCGCGCATCCACGGTCTTGAGCGCCTCCCTTTGGGCGATGATCTCCAGGGTGGCATCGGCGGCGGCGGTGCCGACTACGTTGCCGCAGTAGGTCCCGCCGTGGGCCGTGCGCCCCGGTCCCACGCTGTCCATCACCTCTGCTTTGCCGCCAATGGCCGCAATGGGGAACCCATTGCCTATGGCCTTGGCATAGGTGACCAGATCGCCATGGACGCCAAAGTATTCGTGGGCGCCACCCGGTGCGATGCGGAACCCGGTCTTGACCTCGTCCACGATCATCACGATCCCGTATTCATCACAGAGCTTGCGGATCAGTTCCAGCCAGCCAGGCTGGGGCATGATGCCGGCCAGGTTGCCCAGGATCGGCTCGACGATGATGGCCGCCAGATCACCCCACGACTGCTTGACCGTACGCTCCAGTATCTCAAAGTCGTTGTAGGGCAAGGAGAGCACCAGCTCGTGGATGGCCTTGGGAATGCCAGAGCTGGTGGGGGCCGGGATGGGGCTACGGCGATGCCCCAGCGCCGTGGGTGGCGACGAGGCAGTGGAAAAGAGCATGTAGTCGTGCATGCCGTGGTACTGCCCCTCGAACTTGAGGATCTTTTCCCGGCCTGTGTGGGATCGGGCGAAGCGCAGGGCGTGCATCGTTGCCTCGGTGCCCGAGTTGGCAAAGCGCACCTTGTCCACCCCCGGACATAGGGCGACGACCCGCTCGGCCACCTTGACCTCAAACTCGTGGGTCAGGGCAAAGATGGTGCCGCTCTTGATGGCTTCCGCCACCCGCTCAACGACGACCGGATGACCGTGCCCCAAAATGACCGGGCCGAAGCCCAGCCGGTAGTCGATGTAGCGATTGCCGTCA
>JASFHU010000073.1:0-11498 GCA_050123055.1 Anaerolineae bacterium | reverse complement strand
GTATGGCAAGCCGTGCGTCTCTGGCCTGGTCGATGCGACCAAGATCCTTCTGGACGGCCAGGTGGTTGAGGTAGATGGCGGGAATGGCATTGTCCGCCTGGTCTCAGAGAACTGAGGCAGACAGGGGGACTGAAAGGAGGAAGCAGTGCAAGTTCGAACCTTTGGCGAGTTAATGACCGAACAACTGTCCTTGGCCGGCGGCAAGGGCGGAACGCTGGCCCGTCTCTGGCAGGCAGGCTATCCCGTCCCGGACGGGTTTGTGATCCTACCCGATGCCTTTGTCGGAGACCGGCTGGCGCCAGGCGTGTGGGCAGAGGTACAGAGCCAGCTCCGGCGACTGCGTCAGAATGGCACAGCCTTTGCGGTCCGCTCCTCCGCCCTCAGCGAGGATTCTGTGGTTGCATCCTTTGCCGGCGAATTTGAGACCGTGTTGGACGTCCACACCGACGAGATGATCCGTGAAGCGATCCTCACCGTGCGGCGGTCACGGCACAGCGAGCGAGTGGAGGCCTACAGCAAGGCCCAGGGCTTCAGCGCTGCGCACGAGGTGGCGGTCGTCGTTCAGAGGCTGGTGCGGGCAGAGATCTCGGGCGTCCTCTTCACAGCCGATGCCGTCAGTGGCAGCCGCACACAGATGATCGGCAACTTTGTGTACGGCTTGGGCGATGAGCTCGTCTCCGGAGAAGCTGAACCCTATACGTTCAGGATCGAGCGTCCGAAGGGCACCTACGAAGGGCCTCCCGTACTTGGACGATTCGCCCGCCGGCTCTACAAGCTCGGCTGCCGCCTTGAACGCGACCTGGGCTGCCCTCAGGATATCGAATGGTGTGTCGCCAATGGCAAGCTCTACCTGCTACAGTCACGTCCCATCACCACATTGCGGGAGTACGATCCAACCACCGGCGAATGCAATGCCACCCTGTCGGGCGACTATCTCTGGACCAATATGCTAAGTGGTGAGGTCTTTCCGGTAGCCGTCACACCGAGCACATGGTCGGTTTGGCAGGGGCTGTTCGAGAACCTGTCGTTCGGCGACACCTCCACCATCGGCAACATCGCCGGGCGTCCCTATCTCAACTACAGCTTGATGTACTCATTTATGCTCAAGTTCCTGCGCAGCCACGAGAGGATTGTCGCATTCGCGGGAGATTCGGTCGGCATAGCACCCACAGGAATGGACATTCCACCGTTTCCCATCCGGATGAGCACCATCCTCTTCCGGCTTATTCCCAGCGAGATCGGGAAGAGCCTGAAAAAGTCCAGGTTGAAAAAGGATGTGACCGGGTACCTGGCTTCGGTCCAGGCCAGGTGCCAGACCTGGCACCACCAAATCACCGAGATGTCCGAAGCCGGGAAATTGATCTCTCTATGGCGCGAGCAGCTCGACCCCTTGTTCCGCGAGGTTCACCTCCTCCTGGACGCCTTCAATGAAGATCTACAAAGTCAGAGCCGCGGACTGAAAACGGAACTAACGGCGCTGGTGGGAGAGGACGCTGCAAATACGCTCCAGACAACCATCAGCGGCGACTCGGGGGAGTTGGCCAGCTTGGGGCCCCTCGTGGGTCTCTCCAGGCTGAAGCGCGGAGAGATCGATCGCCAAGAATACCTCAAGCGATACGGTCACCGCACGCCAAACGAGAATGAGTTGGCCGAGCCACGTCCGAGCGAAGATCCAGGCTGGCTGGACAGGCAGCTCGAAGCACTCACCAGATCACCCGTCGAGGTCAGCGAGCTCCTGGAGCGGCGGAACCGCGAGTTTGAAGCGGCGTGGGAAGACGTCCAGCGCCAGATAGGCACCAAGAGAGCACAGGAGATCAGGCGCAGGATCGATGATCTCCTCCAGACCAATGCGGTTCGTGAGCAGACCCGTTCGGAACTCACCCGAGTCGTGGGCGTAATCCGTGCGCTCCTGCTCCGTGCTGGCGAGCTGACTGATACTGCAGATGACATCTTTTTCCTCACCATGGACGAGATCGCCGCTCTTCTTTCCGGAGACAGATCCGCGACCGCCTACATCCCGGCACGGCGCAAAACACACAAACGATACCGCGCGCTGCCACCCCTGCCAGCCTGGATCAGGGGCCGATTTGACCCCGCCCAGTGGGCGGCCGACCCGGAGCGCCGGATGGATCTGTTCGATGCCTCCGGTCCCGTCGCCCTGACTCCTGACTCGGATGGCCTCATCACCGGCCATCCTGGTTCGGCGGGGCGCGTCGAAGGCACAGTCCGCCGCATCGACAGTCCCAGACAGGGGGCGCAATTCCAGAGTGGCGAGATCTTGGTGACGAGTACCACAAACATTGGCTGGACGCCTCTCTTTCCCCGTGCAGCCGCGGTCATCACCGACATCGGTGCTTCCCTATCTCACGCTGCCATCGTGGCTCGTGAATTGGGCATCCCGGCCGTGGTTGGCTGTGGGGACGCCACGACGCGCCTCAAGACAGGCGACCGGGTGCGCATCGACGGTGGGCGGGGGATTGTGGAAATACTGGAGACCGCCTCAACACTGCAGGTAGCCGTCGCCACTCCCGACCCACCCCAGTTCGAGCCTGAACTCCAGCATTGAAGCGACACACCAGCGCCTGGGTCCAGATGTTGACGAACCCAGGTACACATTAAAGGATTCCGGGACATGGACAAGAACAACCGCAAGAACATCTTGATTCTCTCACTCACGCTGGCGGTGATCATGCTGGGCTTTGGGATGATCATCCCGGTCTTCCCCTTCTACATCGAGAGCATGGGCGCCAGCGGCCGCGAGTTGGGCCTGCTCACCGCCATTTCGCCATTCGTGCAGCTATTCATGGCTCCCATCTGGGGTGCCGTTTCCGACCGCAGAGGCCGCCGCCCGGTTTTGGTCGTGGGTGTGCTGGGCTATGGCATTTCGATGCTGTTGTTTGGACTGGCGACAGAGCTGTGGATGCTTTTTGTCGCCAGGGCCCTGGGCGGCGTGCTCTCTGCTGCGACACTCCCAACCACTTATGCCTACATCGGCGACAGCACGTCCGAGGAGGACCGGGGCAGTGGGGTAGGGATTTTGGGCGCGGCGGTGGGCCTGGGTATGATCTTGGGCCCGGGTCTGGGAGGTTGGCTGGCGGCTGACTCGCTTTCAACCCCCTTCTTTATCACCGCCGGGCTCTCACTGGTGACCTTGCTCCTCATCGTCCTCTTCCTTCCCGAGTCACTGCCTGCTGAAGCCCGCCAACGCTCAAAGATCGAGGTGAAGCCATCCACCCAGATCCGGCAACTCTTGCAGGCGTTGCAGAGTTCCATCGGGATCCTCCTGTTTATGGCCTTCCTGGTCAGTTTCGGATTGACCAACTTCCAGGCCATCTTTGGGCTGTACGCCCTCAAGGCTTACGGCTATGACAGCCAGTTCGTGGGCTGGATCCTTACCGCCGCGGCCATCGTATCCACGGTCACACAAGGTGCCCTGACCGGACCCCTCACCAAGCGATTCGGAGAAGCAACGCTGATCAAGATCACCTTGCTGGCCAGTTCCATCGGCTTCATCGCCCTGCTACTGGCCAACTCGTTCCTGGCCGTGCTGCTCACCACCAGTCTCTTCACGGTTCCCAATGCGCTGTTGCGTCCAGCGGTCATCTCGCTGACCTCCAAGCATGCCGACACACGACAGGGGATCGCCATGGGCCTGAACGGCTCTTTCACCAGCCTGGGCCGCATTGTGGGCCCGATCTGGGCTGGGTTTGCGTTTGACCTCAACTATCACTACCCCTATGTCAGCGGCGCCGTGATCATGTTCATTGGATTCCTGATCAGTCTGCTCTGGATCTCACAAGAAACAGCCCAGGTCGCTAGCAAGGGGTTGCAGGCATCGGCTGATTAGTACCACGTTCAATCGGTTGCCCCAAGATGCACGCATGGGCCCTAAAGACAACGAGGAGGCGTCTCACATGACAGACTTGGTTCGAGGGTTCAATGAACTGTCAGTGGCAGGGCAGCCGCTCGCCGGTGGCAAGGGAGGGACCCTGGCCCGTCTCTACCAGGCAGGCTACCCGGTACCGGACGGATTTATCATCATGCCGGCGGCTTTTGCCGGTGACGAGCTGACTTCACAGGCGTGGTCTCAAGTACAGGAGTACCTGAAGCGTTTGAGAGAAGCCGCAAACGGAATGGCCTCCTTTGCCGTCCGTTCTTCAGCGCTGAGCGAGGACTCGGCGCAAGCCTCCTTCGCCGGTGAGTTTGAGACCGTACTGGATGTCCGCTCCGACAAGAGGGTTCACGACGCGATCCACAAAGTGCGCCGCTCGCGCCGAGCTGAACGGGTACGAGCGTACAGCCAGGCCAAGGGAATCGATGCCGACCACGAGTTGGCTGTCGTCGTCCAGCACCTCGTCCGGGCGGACATATCCGGGGTGCTATTTACCGCCGACCCGGTCACCGGCAGCCATGTACGCATGGCGGGCAACTTTGCCCTCGGCTTTGGTGAAGAGCTGGTCTCCGGCGAAGCGGAACCCTACACCTTCACCCTCGCCTGGCCAAAGGGCCAGTACGAAGGTCCCTCTGGGCTCAAGCCATTTGCCCGCAAGCTCTTCAAACTCGCCCTGAAGCTCGAAAAAGATCTCGGCTGCCCGCAAGATATCGAGTGGGCAATTGCTGGACGGGAGCTTTTCTTGCTCCAGAGCCGGCCGATCACGACCTTGATCGGGCACGATCCCGTCACGGGCGAGTGGAACGACAGTCTGACAGGTGATTATCTTTGGTCGAACACGAATCTCGTCGAGGCGGTTCCCGATGTGATGACGCCCAGCACCTGGTCCTTGACCCAAATCTTGCACTTTGACACCGTGACAGCCGTGATGCCGCGAACCCTACCCGTGACCGGTAATATCTGCGGACGCCCCTACATAAACATCAGCATCGCCATCTCTGTCTTTCGTGCTACCGGAATGAAGCTCCCGGATGCCGTACGCCGTGTGGAAGAACTGTTCGGTCGCCTGCCTGAAGGGCTGGAGGTTAATGCCCCTCCTGTGTTCACCCTTGCTGAAATGCTTCGCCTGGTTCCGGCCAATCTGCGCCTCGAGTTCCAATTTCGAAAGAGGATCAGGAACATGCCCCAATTCGTCGTCGAAGCGCCCAGCCAGTGCAAGAGCTTCCGCCAGCGGATCTGGCAGTCACAGACTAGAGATGATCTGGCCTCCTTGTGGTACGACGAACTTAAGCCGTACGTGCGCCACGCCTTCTACATGCTGCGGGGCGCCACGAAATGGTTCGACTATCCGGCTGCACTGTTGCGCAAGGATCTCACCGAACTCGTCGGCGAAGCAGAAGCCGGCGCACTGCTGTCAAACCTCAGCGGGGATGCTGAGCTACTGGCAAGTCTCGGCCCGGTGGTGGCCGTGGCAAGGGTAGCCAGTGGCCAGTGGACCCGTGAGGAGTACCTGGAGCGATTTGGACACCGGGGACCCCACGAGTGGGAGCTGTCGATACCGCAACCGGCAGAAGACCCTGACTGGCTCGACAGGCAGTTGGCCGAGTTTGCCGCATCCCCCGTCGATGTAGACGCCCTACTCGAAAAGCAACGCTCCCAACACGAGGCGGCCTGGCAGCAGTTCCAGAAGCGCTACCCTGGAAAGGTCAAGTCTATGGGACGCCGCATCAAAAAGTTCGCCACTGATGCGTGCACCCGCGAAGCGGTTCGCTCGGAGGTCACCCGCGTGGCCGGCGTGGTAAGGACCTTCGCCCTGCGCGCCGGCGTGCTGACCGGTCTAGGGGACGGCATTTTCTTCTTGTCCCTCGACGAGATCCTCGCTACCCTGACGGGCGACGAGGCCACCATCAAAACAGTTGCAGCCTCCATCCCGGCTCGGCGGGAAACCTACACCCGGTACGGCGATCTGCCCCCCTACCCCGCCCTTATCAACGGGCGCTTCGATCCCTTCAAATGGGCGGCCGATCCCGACCGGCGAAGTGACCTATTTGACTCACATGCATCTGCCATCAGAACAGCGGATTCCAACTCGATCACCGGCTTTGCCGGCGCGGCTGGTCGTGTCGAAGGGCTGGTGCGCCGCTTGCACAGTCCCGAGGAAAGCAACCAGTTTCAGGCCGGCGAGATCTTGGTCACGACCACAACCAACGTGGGCTGGACGCCCCTCTTCCCACGGGCAGCGGCCATCGTCACCGATGTGGGTGCCCCGCTGTCCCACGCCGCTATCGTCGCTCGAGAGCTGGGCATCCCTGCGGTCGTAGGCTGCGGCAATGCCACAATGCGGTTGCGCTCCGGGGATCGTGTGACGGTCGACGGGGGTCAAGGGATTGTGGAGATCCTGGAGAAGGCATAGCCCGTCCTCGGTCGTTGGTCGTGGATCGGCCAAGCACCGGATTAGCGGAAAATAGGCCACCTGACCAAGGAGAGAACTGTCCAGCTAGCCGTTGCGTTCCCTCGCCGAATGTGATATGATACAGGTAGCCATGGAAGCGTTTCGTTGAGCACCGAGCGATTGGCACCAGGCAGGAGACGGGGGAATGAAGAGGACAGTGGTCGTGACCGACTCAAATGCCACCGTCCCGGCCGATCTGGCAAGGGAATTGGACATTCGAGTCGTGCCCATCGTGCTAGCGATCGATGGCTACATCTTTCAGGATGGCGTGGACATTGCGCCTGCCGACGTGTACCGCCTGCTCCGCGAGAGCCAGCACCTACCCACCACCTCTGCCCCATCCATCGGCGATTTTCTCCGCGTGTACGCAGCCGCCTCGCAGGAGGCATCCGGCATTGTCTCCATCCATCTTTCACCCAAGCTCAGCGCCACCTATAGCTCGGCGACTGCCGCCAGCCAAATGGTGGATGATGTACCCATCCGCGTCATAAACTGCCGCACAGCAGCCATGGGGCAGGGCTTTGTAGCCATAGAGGCAGCTCGGGCGGCTGCCTCAGGCGCTGGCCTGGAGGCTGTTGTGGCTCGTGCTGAAGAGGTGGCCTCCAAAATAACCCTCCTGGCTACCATCGGCACGCTGGAATATCTGCACCGGGGCGGCCGCATTGGAAGCGCAGCAACACTCCTGGGTACGATGCTCCAGATCAAGCCGGTGCTCCGCCTGTCCGGCGGGCACGTAGAAGTGTTCGCCAGGCCCCGCACCAAAGCCAGGGCGGTGCAGGTGATGCTGAATCACATGGCGGACCAGGTAAAAGACGACCCCGTGCGCGCCGCTATCCTTCAGGCTGGCGTACCTGAAGAGGCCGAAGAGCTGCGCCAGAGAATCGCGGAGCAGTTCGACTGTGATGAGCTGTACGTGACCGAACTGACGCCCGTCATGGGCGCCCACACAGGACCTGGGGTCCTGGGCATCGTATTCTACAAAGAGTGATCGGAGCATGGCAGGCTCTAATGGCAGAGAGACAGGGTACGTGAACACCCGCTCGCTGGAGATGGCCAGCACAGCGGTACTCATCAAGAACCGCAACTTTCGCCGGCTCTGGGCGGCCCAGTTCTGCACGGTGACGATGATCTATGGTTTGAGCCTGGCCGGCATCGCATTGGTAGAGCAGCAGACCCAATCCAGCGCTCAGACGGGGTTGGTGATCCTATCATCCATCCTGCCGGCCTTTCTGACTTCGCTGGTCTCCGGCGCAGTGGTGGATCGCTGGGGGAAAAGGCGCGTGCTCATCGCCAGTCACCTGGCCCGGGGCCTTGTCTCCCTTGCCTTCTGGGCAGGGACCAGTTACCTTTCGCCCAACCTGGCCCTGATCACCGTATTCACCGTCAACGTGGCCGGGGCCATCTTTGCCCAATTCGCCCTGCCGGCAGAACTCTCACTATTGCCAGACCTGGTCGAACCGTCCAGTCTCGTGCCGGCCAACGCCCTGCTACAGGTCAGCATGTTGGTCGCCGAAGGGTTAGGGATCGTCATCCTCACTCCAGTAACGATGAAACTGTTCGGGACATCGGCGGTCGGGCTCATCGGCGCCGGGCTGTGCCTTCTTGGGGTGATCTTGGTCACCGGCCTGCCCAAAGACCCGTCCCAGGAACATCAACCAGACAGCAGCAGCCGAGCCTGGAAAGACCTCGTGTCACACCTTCAGGGCGGTTGGCGCACCATCAGCCAGGATCGCCTGCTGACCGTGGTTGCCATCCAGGCAACGGTGGCGGCGACCCTGCTGCTGGTGCTGCTCTCCCTACTTCCGGGCCTGCTCTCCCGTCACCTTGGACTGGCAGTTGAGAATGCGCCGTTGCTGCTGCTACTGGGTGGATTGGGATTCGTATTCGGTTCCTTCCTGATGAGTCGCTGGCACAGACGGCTTGCTCGGCCTGCCTGGATCGCAGTCGGGCTCACCGGCTTGGGGATATCGATCATCCTGTTGAGCCTGTTGAGCGGTCAGCCAGGGCAAGTGTGGCTGATCCTGCTCCCGATTTTTGGCATGGGCCTGACCCTGGCCCTGGTGATCGTCTCCGCTCGTGTTGTCCTGCAGGAACGTCCCCCCGCCGAGATGCGCGGGCGGGTTATCGCTGCTCAACTGGCTCTGGCCAACGCGGTCGCTGTGCTACCCCTCCTGCTTGGGGGCTCGCTGGCCGACCAGGTAGGCATCCGGCCGGTCATGAGCTTGCTGGGATTGCTCGCCCTGGGGGCCGGGGCCATCGGGTTTCGCCAGGTGCGAAAGTAGCGCAGGGAAGATATGGTTATCGAATCGGCCCTCCTGATCCTGGCTGGCTATCTGCTGGGCTCGATCCCCACGGCATACCTGGTCGGAAAGTGGCTCAAGGGCCTGGATCTGCGCCGCTACGGCAGCGGAACGGTCAGCGGTTCCATGGTCTACGAACATGTGGCCCGATGGGCAGTCGTCCCCGTCGGGCTGTTTGACATGGGCAAGGCTGCATTGCCGGCCTGGCTGGGACTCCAGATGGGGCTGGGGCCAGGCGTGGCTGCCACCGCCGGGCTGGCGGCTGTTGCCGGGCACAATTGGCCCGCCTTCTTCCACTTCACCGGTGGACGCGGGCTGGGTACCTTTATGGGTCTGCTGCTGGTGATCTTTCCCTGGGGATTTCCATGGATGCTGGGATTTCTCGCCGTTGGCTGGCTGCTGGGCGATTCGGCGCCGTGGGCCCTCACCAGTCTGGTGACCCTGCCGCTGTTCGCCCACTTTGTAAGTGGGCCAGACGTAATGCTCCCGGCCACAGGCGTCATGCTACTCCTCACCCTGGTCAAGCGGCTGGAGGCCAACCGCCGACCATTGCCTCCACCCGGGCCAGAAAGGCGCCGCGTTATCCTTCGACGCCTCCTCCTCGACCGGGATATTGCCTCTCATGCTGAATGGATCGACCGGCGCCCCGAGCCAGACTCCTCTGACAAAGCCTGAGCCTCACAACCAGCAGCAAGGAAGACTGCGTGAGCTCGGCACAGTCAGTCTTATGGCCTATTACTGAATCTCTGGCACGCTCCTCACCCCGCTGGCAGCACCCTCCGCCAGCTCATCCTGCTCCTGCCAGGTGGTCTCAAGAAAAGAGATCACATCTGGAGCCAACAGATCGAGCCCGGGGCTCCGAACGCCGCTATGAGTCGCCCCCTGCACCAACCACAGTGACTTGGGCTCCTCGGCGACTCCAAACAGACGCCGCACCTGCTCTTCCGTAATTCTGCGGTCCTCTGTACCGTGGATGAGGAGCAACGGGCGGGGAGCAATCCGCTCCACGACGCTGAGCGGACAGACATCTGCCCGATCAAAGCCCCGGGTCTTTTCCGCCACCCACAACGTCCAGTCCAGGACAAAGGACGGCACAACCGCAGGCCGGTTCGTCTGCCACACCTCGGCCACGCAGGTAAAGGGCGCCACTGCCACCACTGCCTCAATGAGTGGATTGCGCGCCGCGCTCAGGATGGCCGAAACTGCACCTACGGAGTGGCCGATCACCGCGATGCGCTCGACCTCTTCACCTTCGCGCAGGAACCGCACCGCGGCATCCAAATCCCGGCTCTCGGCGTCCCCATACGTAAATTGCCCCTTGCGGCCGTCGCTGAGCGCGTGTCCACGATAGCTGAACAACAGCACATGATAGCCCGCCTCGTGAAACGCAGGGACAAGGGAGAGTCCAGAGCGCTGATCGTGGCTAGTCGCGGGCGCGTACACGATCGCAGGCGCATCCGCTTGCTCAGTCGGGACAAACCAGCCACGGAGCGTCAGTCCATCGGTCGTCGGAAAGGTAACATCTCTGTAATGCAAGCCCAAGTCGCTGAGCGGGTTTGGCGATCCCTTGGGGTAGAGCGGTGGAAAGGTCGCTACCATCTCGCCAACTATGGGTCCCACCAGCGCCAACAGCGTGGCGCCAACCACCGCACCGGTGGCGAGTCTGAAGATATTGGGGTACAGCACACACCTCCCGCGCAATCCGCAGGCCACCCAGGCTCAGGCTCCGGCGAACTCTGGCTCCGGCCAGGTGTAGACCAGCACAAATGTCAGTCCCAAGTGCACAGCGACTGCAGTGCAGCGTGGTCGCGCGTTTTTTGATTCTCGACATGGATTTCCTTGTGGGCAAGGAAGTCGGTTGGCGATTATGCCACCTTTTGCCCCCCCTGTCAACTTTGCGACCGGTGTCAGGACATCCTGGGATGGCCCTCGGTCACTTGCACAAGGGGAGATTTTCGACTACAATATGGTTGACCCAGGGGAGTTCTATCACAGATTCTTGGCGCTCGCACCAGCTCTACTGAAAGGAATCCACCGGTGAGCAGGTTACTAACAAGATGGTCGCCCAGCGACCTGCAATTTGTGGTCAAGATACTGGTGCCCGAAGGCGACGATCCAGAGCACTTGGTGGAGATCATCCGGGATGACCAGGAACTGCTCGATGCGATGCTCCAGGATGAGCGCCTTTTCCAGCAGTTGATGGCCGACGACGAGGTCCTGGTCTCGGCTTCCCCCGAGTTCTTTTTCCAGGTCCTCCTGATGCGAGCGCGGCGTGACATGGAACAGGAGCTGTACACCATCGAACGGCGCCACCAGCAAAAGGTGGTACTATTCGACGCCAGCCGGGTCGTGGATCTGATGGCAGATCGGACCGTATGTGACTATCTGGCTGCCATGCTGGCATCGTATACCCGGGTCAACAGCGTCACCATCCCCATCCGGATACGCCCTGGCATCTGGCGGCGGATCCGTGTCAACGACCTGGATGTGGACAGTCTGATCCGCTACGCGCAGATGCTCGACGAGGATCTTCGTTTTGCGACCTATCAGCGCATCGGCGATGCCTGCCTATTCTTGACCGGCATCTTTCCCGAATACATCGGCGCCCGCCAAAGCTACCCTCAGAGCAACCAACCCCGGCCGCGGCTAAGGGGTTCCCTGGTTCACAGCCTCGAGGACTATGAAGCCTACGGCCGGACCTTTTACCGGCTGGCCGCCAGACACCAATGGGCGCGACCACACGGGCTGGATCGCGTGCTGGCGACCTTGTCAGAGCAGTTTATCCTGGCCGAGAAACCGCTCTCGTTCCTGACCGAGCGCTATCTGGCCATGCGAAAGCATCGCCTATTCGAGT
>JASFHU010000072.1:0-11521 GCA_050123055.1 Anaerolineae bacterium | reverse complement strand
ATAACATAAGGCGCTGCTGCATGTAATCTTCTAGATTGAGCCAGACCAGCGGCAAGGCAGCCAGCCCGACCACGCCCAAGGCCAGTAGGTATCGGAAGCGCATGCCGGCCATCCAGATCATGGCAGCCCAAATGGCGATCAAGGTCAGTGCCGTCCCCAGGTCGGGTTGGAGGTAGATCAGCAACAGGGGTACGGCGACCACACCTAGCGAAGTCAAAATGGTGCTAAATCGATCCAGCTCTTGCTCGCGGTCGGCCAGGTGCTTGGCCAGGATGATGATGATCAGGATCTTTGAAAGCTCTGATGGCTGTACTGCGCCAGCTCCGAGCCAGCGCTGCGCGCCACCCGAGACCTGTCCAATCAGAAAGATAATGCCCAGTATGACAAGTACCAGCACGTACAGGGGATTGCGCAGTGCATCGGTGAATCGCAGGGTGACGCAGTCCACCGCATAGACGGCGGCCAAGCTGGCTCCCAATGCGTAGGGAGTCAGTGCGGTCTGGAGGTCCGTGGGTAGGCGACGGAGAGCGAAAAACCCGGCTACGATCAACAGGATCACCGCCGTACCGATGACGACTCGTGGGAGAGGGAGATCGAGTTCCTGGAGCCAGGAGCGATCGATGAGATAGACGACGAAAATCAGCAGCAGTGCGCTGACCATCGCTGGCAAGTGTGGCACGAAAAAGTTGGTTGTCGGTATGAATTCTGGGATATTGACCTGGTTGATCTGCCAGGTAATGACCAAGCTCACGTTCATCAACCCCAGAATGAGCGGGGTCAAGATGGGAATCGGGTGTTGGACAATATTGAGCAGCCGGTAGTCAATCGATGCGCTGATAAGCAGAACGGCCGTGCCGGTGACGATGTATATGATCTGTCGCTGCACGGGATTCTCCACCCCGAGGGTATTGATGGTGGCGCTATAGATCATGATCACGCCATAGGCGGACAGGATCAATAGGGCACTCAGTAGTATGTAGTCAAAGTTGCGCCAGGACCGTCTAGCCATTGCCTCCTGTCCCTCGCCCCGCTGACGATCTTCTGGGCTTTGAGCGACGTGCTGGTCCTACGACGGGGATATCGGCCACGAGGCGGCTTGAATTCCTACTCTGCGTGAAAGAGACCTCAACACCGGTCGCCTCGATCTCCACGTATCGAGAGATGACGGTGATCAGTTCGTCTTTCATCCTCTCCAGCGTTGCTGGGGAGACCTTCACCCGATCGTGAACCAGTACCAGTTGCAGACGCTCTTTGGCAATCTCCCTGCTGGTTGGTTCTCCACGCCCAAGCAAACGGTTCAGAAAACCCATGATGCCTCCAAAGCATAATCAGCCAAGTGGCAAACCGACAAGCCTGTGTGCCGATCTGCCAATCATCTTCACGTGCCCTTCGCTCCAGCGCTAGCCCCGGAGGAAACGGCCAAGGCGGTCGAATACCCCGGACGATCCTTTAAGGGGCAGCAGGGGAATGTCTTGGCCCAATAGTCGGCCACCGATGTTGCGAAATGCCTGACCTGAAGGAGCTTTGCCATCCAGCGCCACAGGTGCGCCCCGGTTGGAGGCCACGATAACCTCTTTGTCCTCGGGGACAATGCCTAGCAGGTCAATGGCCAACAGATCCACGACGTCTTCGGTGCTGAGCATCTGTCCTCGGCGGACCATGTCTGGGTTCAGGCGATTAATGATCAAACTAGCGGGGCCTTTTTCCTCAGCTTCGACCAGGCCCACGATACGGTCTGCGTCGCGCACGGCCGACACTTCAGGTGTCGTGATGATGATGACCCGATCGGCCGGGGCTACAGCGTTGCGATATCCGCGCTCGATGCCGGCCGGTGAGTCAATGAGGATGAAGTCAAAGTCTGACCGGAGCTGGTCACAGAGCTCTATCATCTGTTCTGGACTGACGGCCGTCTTGTCGCGTGTCTGCGCTGCCGGCAGTAGATAGAGCTCAGACAGACGCTTGTCGCGGATCAGAGCCTGTCGCAGGCGGCAGTGGCCCTCTACTGCATCTACCAGATCGTAAACGATCCGGTTTTCGAGGCCCATGACCACGTCCAGGTTACGTAAGCCGATGTCAGCGTCTATGGTGACAACTCGCCGGCTCAACATGGCCAGCGCGACACCTAAATTTGCGGTGGCAGTCGTCTTTCCGACGCCACCCTTTCCGGAGGTGATGGTGATTACCGTTGCACTCATGCTCATCTCCTGTTAGCTACAGGGTGCCTGGTTGGGAATCGAGAACACGACACTTCAGGAGCACTGCTCAGCCCTGCCAGCACCTGCAGGGGAACTACCCTCCCAATTCCAACTTGAACCTGCCAAACACTAGACTCCAGCCGCTCTTGGCCCATCGCTCGACTATTATTTGCTCATCCTGCACGCTCGCACACTCGGGTGTTTTGGGTGGACGGCTGCGCTCTGGTGGGCGGGCAACGTGTGAGCTGATGCGAATCTGGCTAGGAGCCAATTCCAAGGCACAGATGACTGCGCCCTCATCGCCCATCGCACCGGCGTGCGCTATGCCTCGCAGCCGGCCCCAGACCACGATGTCGCCGCCAGCCACGATTTCAGCCCCGGGATTCACGTCGCCAAGCAAGGTGACGTGTCCCGCATGTCGAATTGCTTGCCCCGAACGCAAAGTTCGCCGTACGAGAAGGCCAGTCAACTCTTCCCTGGGAATCAGCTCGGGCACGGGCTGTGGAGCTCGGGTAGCAGGGTGCAGGTTGGTTTCCAGCCCTAACTCCTCGGCCGCCGCACAGGTTGCCGGATGCTCGCTTTCCACCGCCCACAGCGTCACGCCGTGGGCCTCTAGCTGGCTGCCGATCTTTTGCAGTTGCTCGGTCGACAAGTTGCGATCCCCAACACGAAGTGCCACCCTTCCCCCGACAAAGAAGGATGCCTTGGCGCCCAGGCGGGTGTCCATCTCGTCCAATACTGCGCCAAGCGGGCCTTTTCCCAGGCTGATGACTAAACCTTCACTTGTGCCCTTGATTGTAACTGCGTCTGCCATCGCTTTCCAAACCGGTGCAAATGCCCTATAGAGGGCCGTGTTTTGGCTTCAAGATCGTATCGCCACCACCGACACGGTGGCTACGAATTTCTGTCCGAGCCTCCCACACTCGTTCAGGGAGAGGCCACTTCGATGGCCATGTCACCGAAATAGCCCATGGCCCGTTCAAAATCGGCGGTGGTATAGAAATCTTCCTGACCATCCAAGGGATCGTTGGCCCACACACCCGAATCGCTGTAACCGGTAACCACCACTACGTGCTGGTAGGGCACCAGAATGACCTCCTGATCGCCGATCATCTGTGATGTGGGTGTGCTGGGCCAGCAATCATAGGTTATCCAGGCGATGACCGGGTTGCCGCGGGCAAGGGCACCTTTGATCCCATCGAGCCCACCCTCCACGGGCCAGGCCTGCAAACCCCGGTTGGTCAGGATATCCAGTATCGGACCAGCGTACACTCCATAGTCCTCGATGCCTCCGGTTGGACCGTCGACATTGCCGCGGAATCCCAAGTAAGGATTGTCACTCAGCGGCAAAGCCGCCAGCACCTCGGCTTCGCTGAGTGGAATTCCATGGTATCCGGCAACCATGGATGCGGCCGAGGACTCGCAACTCAGATTGTGGCTCTGGCGTTGGCGAGCCACGGACAGATGAACCTCGGATGGAGGGGTCTGCGTGCCTCTCTCCGCTTCAGACTCGAGTAACTCCACCCGTGCTACCAGGTCGTCCCACACAGTCTGGCTGTGGCCCAATCTGGCCTGAATCTCGACTAAGGACGCTTTCAAGCCTGCGATCTCTTGGGGGGAGCTGGCCGTTTCTGTCGCAGCTTGCAGCGATGCAAGCTGCCGGTCCAGATCGTGCCCTTCGAGCGTGGCCAATCGATTTCCCAGATCCGCTAACGTGCCCTGTAGCGCAGCGAGCTGGGCATCCAGATCCTGGCGCTCCTTGTTCGTGGCTTCCAGTTCGGCCTGCAGCGCCTCGATCTGCTGGCTCTGCTGGAAGGTCAGGAACCCAGAGCCGGCACAGGCCAAGGCCGTGATAGCCATCAGGCCCAACAGGAGCCAGATTGCAGCCGGAGCTGACCGGCGGCGGGATGGCCTCTGGCTCATGGCGGGTTTTCTCCTTTGTCGCGGCTAAAGTAGTAGTTGAGGATCTCATTGGCCACTGGTACAGCCGAGGCTGATCCCTCGCCGCCGCCGTAGATGAACACCACCAAAGCGATTTCTGGGTTTTCGTAGGGAGCAAAGGCTGTGAACCAAGCATGGGTAGGCAGGTTCCCGTCCCGATCACGGTCGGGGATGCCGTCCTTGTTACGGTCAGAGAAGTACTCTGCCGTGCCAGTCTTGCCCGCCACTGCGACGCCGGGTACATCGATCGCCCAGGCGGTTGCTCCAGCACCGGCCACCGCGGCACGCATTCCCTGGCGGACGAGGTCGATGTTCTCGTCCGAGATTGGCAGCTGGCGGATCACGTCGGGGGCAAATGCCTGGATGACGTTGCTCTCACTATCGATGACCTCGCGGACGATCTGTGGCCGATACAGGGTGCCCCCATTGGCTACGGTTGCGGCGGAGTTCAGCACTTGCAGCGGGGTGGCAAGCACAAAGCCCTGTCCGATGGCCATGTTGTAGGTGTCGCCGGTTACCCACGACTCGCTATAGTTCACCCGCTTCCACTTTACGGTGGGCACGAGGCCCGGTGTTTCCCCGGGTAGATCGATCCCTGAAGGGCTACCAAAGCCATAGAGCTCGGCATAGTAGCCCAGCAGGTCCTGGCCTAGGCCCTGGAAGCGATCGCGATAGCCGCCGGCAACCTGGTAGAAGTAGATGTCGCACGATTGGCCGAGGGCAGAGACGATGCTAAGGGAACCATGTCGCCCGTGAAAGTCGTGGTAGATCCAGCAATAAAACGGCTGCGCCAGGCTGGGGTCCTCCGGATAAAAGCGGTTGGGCAACCACAAAATGCCACCACAGTGTAGCCGGGTCTGGGTGGTAATTACCTCCTCTTCCAACCCGGCGGATGCTGTGACGAGCTTGTAAGTGGAGCCGGGCGGGAACATCCCCGAGATGGCGTGGTTCACCAGGGGACGCGAGGGATCCTCCTGTAGCTCCTGCAATGCCTCGGGAGTAATGCCGCCGGTGAATTTGTTGTTGTCATAAGCGGGCAGAGACACCATCCCCAAGATCTCACCGGTCTGGGGGTTCATGGCGATGGCAACGCCCTGTTTCTTGTAGACGGCACGTAGCTGTTCTTGCAGAGCTTCTTCCATAGCCTGCTGCAGCTCCAGATCGAGGGTCAGGCGCAGGCTATGCCCGGGGCTGGCTGGTTGGGGTTCGCCGACAGTCTGAACCTCCCGGCCAGCCACATCCACTTCGATCAGCTTTTGTCCGTCCTGACCGCGCAGCTCCTGCTCGAATGCATGTTCGATCCCGGTGAGCCCGACCAGGTGCCGGTTGGGATCGTACCCCTGTGCCTCGTAGGCATCGGCCTGCTCCTCAGGAATAGGGCCGATGAAGCCCAGCATGTGGGCCGTCAGGGGGCCATGGAGATACTCCCGGACAGGCTCGGCCTGGACCAACACGCCAGGCCAATCCAGGTGTTCCTCCTCCAGGATCATGGCTACGTCGCGAGGGATACCGCTCTTTAGCAGGGCGGGGCGGTACGGTGCCGACTCGGCTTCTTCCAGAATGTCAAGAATTCCCGGCTGTTGATCGGGCACAGGCTCCAGAGCGGGCTGTACTATGCCTTGGGGAGGCCGGCTGGGCGGGAGGGCTGTCACTGGCATCTCGATGAGTTCAGCCAGCGCAAAAATGAGTTCACGGCTCTCAGCCTCGTCCTCGGGAAGGTAAGCTGGAATGACCGAGACGGTTACCTGGGGCATATTCCGGGCCAGGATGTGTCCCCGGCGATCGTAGATGATCCCACGAGGCGCTGGGTTCTGTTCCTGGCGGAAGCGGTTGACGTCTGCTGCCTGCTGATAATAGTCGCCCCGGACCATCTGCAAGCGCCAGAGCTGGCCGACCAGCACCAAAAAGGTGATGGCTATGAGCACTCGATAGACGGTGGTTCTGATTTTGATGTCTGAGAGACGTGCACCGATCAAACTACCACTCCATCTCTTCTCGGCCAAAACGTGCGTACAGCCAACTCATGGTTAGAAAAACGACAGGTGTCAGCACCGCGTTCAGTATGGCCGAAGGGATGACAAGTCGCAGGACACTGTCCAGCCAGGCTACCGATTGCCCGGAGATGCGCACGATGAGTAGAAAGAGCAGCTCATAGACAATGGTTGCCAGGAACATGACGATCATGGGCAAAGCAATACGCGCCCTAAAGACCGTGGTCTCCCCCAACCCGGCCAGAAAACCGATAACGATCAGGGAAACAGTGGCCGCCCCGAAGGGCGCTCCTGAAAGCAGATCTACCATCAAGCCGGCGATAAAGCCCCAAAGCGCTCCTTCTTGTGGACCGCGCAGTAGGCCCCAACTGACTACGACCAGCAAAGGCAAGTTGGCGAACACACTCCAGATGGCGAGGCTGGGCACGAGAGTCGTCTGAAGGATGGCGACAATTGCCAACAGGGGCAGGACCAGGTAGATAGTCACAGTTCACAGTGCGAGATGGTCAATGCTCCACAGCCGAAGAGCCGGCTGAGCTAAGGGCTGGCCGATCATTGCGCCTCGTCTTCCCCTTCTGTCTCCTCGATGGGCTCAAAGCCCGTAATGATCAAAACAGCCTCCAGGTGATCAAAGTCTACGGTGGGCTGGACGATAGCGGTTTGGTAAAGCTCGTAATCTCTGCGTTCCGCCCCGATGATCTGCCCGATCAGGATCTGACGTGGAAAGTTCCCGCCGAGTCCAGAGGTGAACACGGTATCCCCCACGCTGACCGTATCCTGCTGGGGGATGGCTCGCATAACTAACGATCCATCAGCTTGGCCCTCGATTGAGCCACTTGCTCGCGTGCTCTGAGTCAGCGCACTCACCGTACTCGTCGGGTCGATGATCAGTAGGACCCTGGACCAGCCCTGGCCTGCTTCGGAGATTCGGCCGACCAGTCCCCGGTCGGTGACCACCGGCATGTTGCGGGCAATTCCCTCCTCCTGGCCTACATCGAGTGTGAGGTAGCGTTGCAGATTGCTCGGATCGTGTGCGATCACGCGGCCCGCTACGTGGCCCCCCTGGATCTCAAAGGCCGGGTTTTCCTGGGCAAAATTGAGGAGATCGCGCAGGCGGGAAGCCTCGACCTCGATCTCCCTCAGGCGTACATTCTCCAGTAGGAGGCTGGCATTTTGCGCCTCCAATTCCTCGTTGCGCTGTCGCAGATCTCGCAAATCTCGGGCTGTCTGGGCCAGTTCGTCGATCTGCCCCGATACCAAGCTCACCCCACCTTGTAGCGGTGTGGTTATCCTAAGCAGCAGTCCCTCCAGTGGCTGCAAAAGACCGGCGCGGTGGAGCGCAAAGCCCAGCAGGGCGAGCAAAATGAGCAGCAGAGGGATGAGACTCTGGAGGCGTTCACGAGACATGGTTCCACCTTTGCGGCTCAGGCTGCTTTGTCTCTACCTGCCCTCCTCCTCTCCACCGTGACCAGCCGAAAGCCGCTGCGGCTTCCTAGTGCACGGTGCTGCCGCGCTGTAAGCCGGCCAGCACTTTGTGCAAACGATCCAGATCTTCCAAAACTTTGCCAGCTCCCCGAGCCACGCAGGTCAAGGCATCGTCTGCTACGTAAACCCGCATCTTGGTCTCCTCAGAAAGCCGCTGGTCCAGTCCTTGCAGGAGCGCACCACCACCGGCCAGGGCGACGCCCTGCTCCATCAGGTCGGCTACCAGCTCCGGCGGTGTATCATCCACGGCATCGCGCACGGTCTCGACGATGATGTTCACCGAGTTGGCAAGTGCTTCGCGGATCTCGACGCTGCTGACCTCAATCGACTCTGGAAGGCCAGTGATCAGGTTTCTGCCCTTGAGGGTCATGGTCTGCTCCTGGGGCAGGGGGTAGGCTGAGCCGATGGTGATCTTGACCCTTTCGGCCATGCGCTCGCCAATGAGCAGGTTGTATTTCTGGCGGGCGTATTGGATGATGTCTTCGTCCATCTCGTCGCCAGCCACTCGCAAGCTTCGGCTGACGACGATGCCGCCCAGGGAGATGACGGCGACCTCGGTGGTGCCGCCGCCTATGTCCACTACCATGCTGCCCAGCGAGTCGGTGATGGGAAGGCCAGCACCGATGGCGGCAGCCATAGGTTCTTCGATCAGGTAGGCGTCTCTGGCTCCGGCCGACAGGGTCGCGTCGTGTACGGCACGTTTTTCTACCTCGGTGACACCGGAAGGAATGCCGACCACGACCCGAGGGCGGGGCACAGGCAGTAGGCTGCGGTCGTGTACCTTTTTGATAAAGTAGTGCAACATCCGTTCTGTGACATCAAAGTCGCTAATGACCCCATCGCGCAAAGGGCGGATGGCTATGATGTTGGCGGGCGTACGCCCCACCATCTCCTTGGCGTCCAAACCAATGGCGAGCACCTTCTTGCTCTTTTTTTCGATGGCCACAACCGAGGGCTCGTTGATGATGATGCCTTTGCCGCGAACGTTGACCAACGTATTGGCCGTGCCAAGGTCGATACCAATGTCCTGCGAAAAGATTCCCAGGATGAGATTTAAAGGACTAAACACGTACTATCCCTCTCCACTGAGCTACTGCCAAGTGTCTCGTGCACATGGCATGACAACCAGCGCTGGCAGTTGGTGTTCAGGCTCCACTTTGCCACAAACGGTGCAGAACACGATGCACATGACCAGCGTTGCTCTGGCAAGCCGAATTATACCCGCCCATTATACTCGAAAAGCGACTATACGGCAAACGAGTGTGGGGTAGGGGTGGGGTGTAGCCAAGAGTAAACAATATCCTGCTAAACAGTATAGAGCTCGTAGATGATCGATTTTCCGTCACTACTGGAGCAGTGGCACCAAGCTTGAGCGTTTGGGTGTCTGAACCAAGGATAAGCACCTGCATTCATTTGCCACGGCTGCTAGAACATGGTATAATCCCCCGGCTTTTGCCCAGCGGCAGGCAAAAAGTGCAAGTTGGAGGGAAGTTGTGGAAGGGTTTACGATTTATGTGCAGATCATCCAGATTATCATTTCGATCGCCTTGATCGTTGTGATCTTGGTCCAGGCCAAGGGGTCGGGTGGTCTGGGTGGCATCTTTGGCGGTGAGACAGGGGTCTATCGCACGCGACGTGGCGTGGAAAAGACCTTGTTCAATGTAACGGTTGGATTGGCTGTAGCCTTTTTTGCAGTTTCCATCGTCAGTGTACTCGTGGCCTGACGAGCCCCGTGGCTTTCTAGGAAACTAGTGGTCATCTTCAGTCAAGAGGGTGTTCCCCGGGTGGTTCTTGCCTGGGAACACCCTTTGTGTCGCACAAGAGGGATGTGGTGACGCGGCATATCGTGTGGCAGGCGCTCCTAGCAGTTGCGGGCGCTGTTTTGGTCTTTATCATCCTCTTTCAACTGGTCACAACTACCCCGCCCGAGCCTGAAACTGTGGAGGTGCCGGTTGCTGGTGGTACCTATGTCGAGGGCGTGCTAGGATATTCTGAGAGGATCAACCCTATCCTGGCGCCGGCGATGGTGCCAGCCAATCCTGTTGATCAGGATCTGAGCACCCTGGTTTTCGATGGCCTTACCACCCTGGATGAATCTGGACAGGTGTCTCCGGCTCTGGCTTTGGAGTGGGAAGCTTCTGAGGATGGCACGGTCTATGAGTTCCGTCTGCGCGAGGATGTACTATGGCACGACGGAGCGCCCTTTACCGCTGCCGACGTAGCCTTTACAGTGCAGGCCATGCAGGACCCAGGTTACCAGGGTGATCCGAGCCTGGGAGAGCTGTGGCGCAATGTGAGTGTGGAGCAACTGGACAGCCATACGGTACGCTTTACCCTACAAGAGTCATTTCCCTCCTTTCTACAGTATACGTCGATCGGCTTGATGCCAGCTCACCTTCTGGGCAACGTTCCTGCATCCGATCTGCCCACGCACGATTTCTCCACCAAGAGTCCTGTCGGGACAGGGATGTTCACGGTCGAAAGCGTATCTCCGGACCGGGTGGTGCTGGGCGCCAATCGAAACTATTGGAGACCCCAACCCTTCCTCGATCGGATTGAGTTCTGGTTTTATGCAGACTGGGAAGGTTTGCTGGAGGACTATGGGCGCGGAGAACTCTTGGGTTTCCATCCGCCCAAGCTCCAATACCTGCCAGCCCTGGTCGGCATGCCCACGCTGAATCTCTACTCAGCCCAATCGACTGGCCTTGGTCTAGTGTACCTGAACCTTCAAGATGAATCTTTGCCCTTTTTTCAGGACCAAGAGGTTCGCCAGGCGTTGCTCTATGCACTGGACCGGCAGATGTTGGTTGATCAGGTCATGGGGGGGCAGGGCCTGGTGGCTGACAGTCCCATTTTGCCGACAACTTGGGCCTACAACTCGGGCGTGCGCCAGTATAACTATGACCCCGAACGGGCCATCGGACTCCTGGATGCCAGTAGCTGGATGGATTCTGACGGCGATCTCATTCGAGACAAAGACGGCGTGGAGCTAGCCTTTACCTTGCTGACCAGTGACGATGAAACCATGGTTCGCATGGCCGAGGAGATGGCTCGCCAATGGCGCGCGGTCGGGGTAGACGCGACGATCCTGCCTGTCAGCAGCGAGGCTGCTATCAACTTTGTTCGCACTCGGAAGTTCGATGCGGTCCTGGTTGAGGTGGAACTGACTTCCGATCCCGACCCATACCCGTTGTGGCATTCGACACAGATAGAGTCGGGACAGAACTTTTCTGGCTTTGCCAGTGATGAGGCAGACCAGGTCATGGAGGAGGCTCGATTCTCGACCGATCCGGAACAGCGGATCGATCTGTACCACGCCTTCCAGCAGATCTTTGCGGAAGAAGTCCCTTCCTTGCCGATCTATTATCCCATGTACACCTATGCTGTGAATGAACAGGTACGGGAGGTGCAGCTTTCGCCCCTGTTGCATACCAGCGATCGCTTTCGCAACGTTCAAGCTTGGTATGTCCAGACCGAGCAGGTGGTGGTCAGTGAAACTGCCGAGCTTGACAAACCGGCGGAGTAGTGGTAGGGTATACGCTGCGTGCCGAAGTGGCGGAACAGGCAGACGCGCTGCGTTCAGGGCGCAGTGGGCTTTATGCCCATGTGGGTTCAACTCCCACCTTCGGCATGAGATCCCGGCCTGGAAAGGCCGGGATTTTTCTATCACCATTGGTTGGGCACAGTCAGCTTGACATTTTTGGATGCCTGCGGTACACTGGAGATGGAGGCTTTGATGACCGGCGGCAAGGTTCAAAAGGTGCTACCCGTTCGCTTGATCCTGTTGATTCTAATGGGTCTATTGATTCTCTATCAAGGTGTAGGCTTTGTGCGGCAGGCGCGTGTCAGCTACCAGCGGCGCCAGGAGCTTCGCTTGATTGAGCAGGAGATAGCGGTTGTCGGGCAAGA
>JASFHU010000071.1:0-11528 GCA_050123055.1 Anaerolineae bacterium | reverse complement strand
GGCCGAGCGGCTGGAAACCAACATCAAACTGATCTATGCCGTCGCCTCCAACGCCCTGCTGAACCAGCACGCAAACATCAATCGCTCGGCCAGGCTTCTGCGCGACAGAGACCTGGTAGAGTTTATCGTCGTGCAGGACAACTTTGTCACGCCCACGGGCCGCTTTGCGGACGTGCTGCTGCCAGCCTGTACCCAGTTTGAGACCTGGGGGGTGGAGGACGGGTGGAAGTACGGTGACGAAGTGATCCTGATGCCCCAGTTGGTCGAGCCGCTGGGCGAGTGCAAAAGCGACTACCGGATCTGCGCCGAATTGGCCGGACGGCTCGGGATAGGCGAAGCATATACCGAGGGACGTGACGAACGTGCGTGGGTGGCATGGATCCTCGACCGGTACCGGGAGTTTCGATTCCCCGGCTTGCCCTCGCTTGACGAGTTCGAGGCGTCCAATCTGGGCGTGTACACCGAGCCTCCCAAAGAGTCGAATTCCAAGCCAGCCATTGCTTTTGCCGACTTCCGGGCCGACCCGGAGGCACATCCATTGAACACGCCATCGGGCAAGATCGAGATCTTTTCCCAGGATCTGTATGACATGGGGGATCCGTACGAGATCCCTGCTGTGCCCAAGTATATTCAGGAGTGGGAAAGCCCCTTTGGATGCGAGGCCAAGGACTATCCGCTGCAGGCCATGGGGCACCACTATATGGGGCGCGTGCACTCGACCCATGACAACGTCGACTGGCTGCAAGAAGCCTTTCCCCAACGGGCCTTTATGAACGAACTGGATGCCGAGGCACGCGGGATCGCCGATGGCGACCTGGTCAAGATCTACAACGAGCGCGGGGCAACGATCCTTCCCTGCCGGGTGACGAACCGCATCCTGCCGGGGGTGGTGAACATCCCGCAGGGAGCGTGGTGGATGCCGGACAAAGAGGGCGTGGATCGGCGGGGGTCGGTGAACGTGCTCACCTCGGAGCGATGGACGCCGCTGGCCTTTGGCACGGCGCAGCATACCATGATGGTGGAGGTCAGGAAACAGGATGATTGAGCACGCCTTCTACTTTGACTCGTCAGCCTGCTCGGGGTGCAAGGCCTGCCAGGTGGCGTGCAAGGACCGTCACGGTTTGAAGGTGGGCCTGTTGTGGCGCCGGGTGTACGAGGTGGCGGGGGGAGGCTGGACACGCAGCGGACAGGCCTGGCTATCGAGCGTGTTCGCTTACCATGTTTCGCTGGCCTGCAATCATTGCCGGGAACCGATCTGCGCCGAGGTCTGCCCGACGCGGGCCATCACCCGGCGAGCCGACGGCATCGTGCTGCTCGATCCAGACAGGTGCGTGGGCTGCAAGTACTGTAGCTGGGCCTGTCCGTATGGCGCGCCCCAGTACGACGACGAGACAGGCACCATGAGCAAGTGCAATTTCTGTGCGGCGGATCTGGACGAGGGCTTGCCCCCCTCGTGCGTGGCTGCCTGCCCGCTGCGGGCGCTCGATTTCGGTGATCGCGAAGAACTGGAGGCCAGGTATGGAATGGAACCTGGTCCCTTCCAACCGGGGCACGACGTGATTTTCCCGCTGCCCGAACCCGGCCTGACGGAACCGGCCCTGGTGATGACGCCCCACCGGGAGGCTAGTCGGGCTTCTGGGGATGAGGGTCAGCCGGCAGCCGGTGTGCGCATCGGGAACCTGGAAGAGGTAAATGCGTTATGAGGGATCGCTCGTTGGTGGCCTTCACCCTGCTCAGCCAGATGGCCGTCGGCGCGTTGTGGATGCTGGGCGTGCTGCGCTTTTGGGTTACCCGGCAAGCCGGCCTCGCCGCAGCGGAGGCATTGATAACGGCTCCTTTGTTGGTGGCTGGCCTGCTCATGCTCCTGGCCCTTGCGGCCTCGTTCTTTCACCTTGGATCGCCAGGCAGGGCGTGGCGCGCCGTCGCCAATGTGCGCTCGTCCTGGCTGAGCCGGGAGATTCTCTTTGCCCTGCTGTTCGCGGGGGCAACTATTATCCTGGGCGCGATGAAGTGGTTCGATTGGGGGTCCGCAGCATTGCGCAGTGCGATGGGCGGGCTGGCCGCGCTGCTGGGGCTGCTGTTGCTCCTGAGCATGGCCAAGGCCTACCGGCTGCGCACCGTGCCGGCCTGGGATACCTGGGCCACCCCGGCCACGTTCCTGATGGCGGCTCTGCTTCTGGGCGGGCTGGGTGCTGGCGCAATGCTGGGATTGGTACCCGGCGCCAGGCATGAAATGGTGCGGGCAGTCCAACAGTGGATCGCCCTGGGAGCCATTGTGCTGCTGTGCATGGAACTGCTGGTACTCTTGCTGTGGGTGATGGCGATCTCTGCCGGGCGAGGGGCAGCCTGGCGTGCAGCGACCAAGGTCACCCGCGAGCACGGCCCGATCTTTCGCCTGCGCCTCGCCCTGGCGGTGGCTGCTGTCGTGGTTGCCGGCGCTGTCCTGGCACCCCGGGCGGCGGGGGACACGACAGGTGTGGCCATCGCCCTGGCCTTTGGCCTGGTCCTGATCGCCGAAGTGTTGGGCCGGGTACTGTTTTATGAAGCCCGGGTGCGACACGGCGTGTGAGTCAAGCCCGGTACCGATGCAGGGCAGGAAAGAGCTCATCGGCCTACTCTCTGTCTGGTGAGCTCAAGACCGGCCCGGCAAATCAGAACAGCAGGAGGACAAGGATGAAGAAATCTGCACCCGAAGGCGTTGGCTTGTCGTCGGAGCGGCTGAAGCGGATCGATGCCCTGATGCAGCGCTACGTCGACGGTAAAAAGATGGCTGGCCTGGTGGCCCTGGTGGCACGCCATGGGCGAGTGGTTCACTTTGAGTCGTTTGGTGTGCAGGACCTGGAAACCAACAAACCGATGGAGCCGGACGCGATCTTTCGCCTCTATTCCATGACCAAGCCGATCACCAGCGTAGCCCTGATGATGCTCTACGAGCAGGGACTGTTCCAGCTACGAGATGCGGTGACCAGGTTTCTCCCCGAGTTCAAGAGGGTCAAGGTTTGGAAAGGTGAGGGCCAACTGGTCGACCCGCGACGCGAGATCACCTACTATGACCTGCTGACGCACACGGCCGGGCTCAGCTACGGCGGCTTTGAAGAGACGGGGATCCCCATCGACAAGTTGTACGATGAGACGGATCCGCTGAACCTTGACATTTCCAACCAGGAGATGGTGCGCCGCATCGCCAGCCTGCCCCTGATGTTCCAGCCAGGGGAGCGCTGGTTCTACAGTGTGGCCACGGATGTGGTGGGCCACCTGGTGGAGCTGATCTCCGATTTGCCGCTGGATGTCTTTTTTGAGGAAAGGATCCTCAGGCCGTTGGGCATGGAGGATACGGCGTTCTCTGTCGCGGCGGACAAACAGGGTCGCTTCACGACCCTGTACGGACCCACGGAAGACGGGAGTCTCGAGGTCCTCAATCTGCCTGCCACCGGCGACTGGGGCACGCAACCCCGCCTGTTGGCCGGGGGGCAGGGACTGGCGGGAACGACGGCCGATTACTTGAGGTTTTGCCAGATGCTGCTCAATGGCGGCGAACTGGATGGGGTCCGGCTGCTGGGCCGCAAGACGGTTGAGTTGATGACCATGAACCACCTACCCGACTCTATGATTCCCATCGGTTGGCCAGATGACATCATGCATGGCAGTGGTTTCGGGCTGGGATTCCGTGTCCGGGTGGATGATGCTGCGGCAGGCTTGTTGGGCTCGGTGGGTGAATACTCGTGGGGTGGCTATGCGAGCACCGCCTTTTTTATAGACCCGAAGGAGGCACTGATCGCCATCCAGATGGCCCAGTTGCTACCGTCGGGGTACTATCCGATCCGGGATGAGTTCCGGGTGCTGGTTTACCAGGCCTTGGTGGATGGGTAGGAGCCCAGGCAGGGATGGCAGCTCGTCGTGGGCAGGCCGGGCTGGCACCACAGGTCTGAACCTGACTGCCCAGGGGGCAAGTAGGTCAACCTCGTCGGTCCACAGATGGCGGGCTGCCAGGAAGCGAAGGGAAACGTCAATATGAAGACAGGCAAAGAATTTGTGGACAGCCTGCGTGGGCTTGAGCTCCAGCTATACGTGCTCGGCGAGGAGATAGAGGAGCCCATCGAGCATCCCATGCTCCGTCCCTCCCTCAATGCGCTGGCTCGGACCTACGACATGGCCCACGATCCGGACCACGCCGGGCTGTTCGTGCGTCGGGGCCTGGCCGGGGAAAGCGTCAACTGTTTCACCAGCCTGCACCACGGCACCGAGGACTTGCTGAACAAGGTCAAAGCGCTGCGCATCCTGGGCCAGGAGACGGGGACCTGCTTCCAGCGCTGCGTGGGCTGGGACGCCCTCAACGCGCTGGAGAGCACCACCTTCGAGATGGATCAGGCGCTGGGCACAGACTATCACCGCCGCCTGGTGGATTATCTGGCCTACGTCCAGCAGAACGATCTGGTCTGCAACGGGGCGATGACGGACGTGAAGGGCGACCGCAGCCGGCGACCCAGCCAGCAAGCGGATCCCGACATGTTCCTGCACGTGGTGGAGCGGCGGCAGGATGGCATTGTGGTGCGCGGCGCCAAGGCCCACCAGACCGGCGCCGTTTTCTCACACGAGATCCTGGTCATGCCGACGCTCTCTATGCGCGAGGAGGACAAGGAGTATGCCGTCTCTTTTGCCCTGCCGGTCGATACAGAGGGCGTGGTCCATATCCTGGGCCGCCAGTCGTGCGACACGCGCAAACTGGAGGGCGGCACCATGGATGTGGGTAATGCCCGGTACGGCGGACACGAGGCGCTGGTCATCTTGAACGACGTCTTTGTCCCCAACGAGCGGATCTTTATGGATGGGGAGTGGCAGTTCTCTCGCCCCCTGGTGGAGCGCTTTGCCGGCTACCACCGGCAGAGCTATGGGGGCTGCAAGGTGGGTGTGGGCGATGTGCTGATTGGGGCGGCAGCCCTGGCCACTGAACAGATCGGCCTGTCCCGGGTGTCCCACGTCCGGCGGAAACTGGGCGAGATGATCCACCTGAACGAGACGCTGTTCGCCTGCGGGCTGAGCTGCTCCGCAGCCGGAACAGCCCTGCCTTCGGGCACCTACCTGGTCGATCTCCTGCTGGCGAACGTCTGCAAGCAGAACGTGACCCGCTTCCCGTACGAGATCGCGCGGCTGGCCGAAGACCTGGCGGGTGGACTGCTGGTGACGATGCCTTCGGAGAGGGACCTGAGCCACCCGGAGATCGGTCCCCTGGTGGACAAGTATCTGCGCGGCGTGGCCGAGGTCCCGACCGCTGACCGGATGCGCATCTTGCGCCTGATTGAAAACCTTACCCTGGGCGCCTCGGCGGTGAGTTACCGCACCGAGTCGATGCACGGCGCGGGCTCCCCCGAGGCGCAGGTGATCATGATCGGGCGCCTGGGCGACTTGGAAGCCAAGAAGGCGCTGGCGAGACGGCTGGCTGGGGTTGGGCCCTAGAGGAGATTTCCCTCCTTGCCTCACTCGGTAAACATCACTTCATCAACCGAGTAGGCTGGTACGCAGGTGACCAGGAGCACCAAGTCGGCCTGGCCCTCTGGCCAAACCTTGTGGCGTTGGCCCGGGGTGATGACCACGACATCGCCGGGGCCGATGTAACATGTCTCGCCATCTACACACACCCCGCCCCGTCCCTCCAGGACGTAATAGACCTCCTCAGCCTCGGTGTGATAGTGTTCCTGGCTGGAGGTGCCCGGTGGATGGCGGATCTCGGCCAGGCTGTGCCGGGTGAGGGCAGAGTTCCGGGGCGAGGCCAATTCGCGTATGATGGAGCCGTCGTCGCTGACAAACGGTTCCACGTCGTCCCGAGCTATGAGGTGCATGGAGATCCTCCCAGTCTGTGTTGCCTACCGATGGTGCCCGGTTGTCCAAGTGGGCAGGTATCCCACCATGCAGCCCCGTAGCTGCCAGATAGTGACGGAAGATCTGGTCCTTACCTGGTCTATGGGTTGTATGTCTGGGCCCCGGCGTAACCGGTCAGGTGATTGCCGTGGCTCGAAGCATCTGCGAAGACTGTCGATCCTGCGGTTTCGTCGAAATGCCACAAGGCAACAGTGTAAGCATCACTGACAAAAGGCTCACTGGGCGCGGCATAGGTGGCACTACTGTAGCGGATTAGGTCCGAAACTCGGATCTCTTCCAGATAGCCATAGAAGCCTGCTCTACCAGCCTCAACACCCCCGACCTCGAGGGGCCGGAATGAGTTTGGTATGCCTGGTGTCCAGTCTACGTGGATGCTCTCATCAGGGCTGAACGCCACCCGGATCCCGTCCAGAAAGATGGCCAACGCATCTTCGGTCTCGGTGTACTCGTTGTCAAAGGTAGCCGCAACGTGATGCCAACCCACCTGTATGTCACTTTGGTACCCGAGCGTCACAGAGCCTCCTCCAGCGGTGACGATCTCGAACAGGATCCAGTCAGGTTGATCCTTGTTGAAGCTGATGTGGAAGGAAAAGCTGTCCCTCTTGCGCATCAAGGCATCGACAAAGGTGTCATCATAGTCGAGGTCGGGCACGAAAAAGAAGGCTTCGATCGTAAAGTCATCCCCTTCCCCTACGCCAATATCCAGGGATGCATTGTCGGGGACGAGAGCGTAGCCAGTATCCTGGGCCATGTACAAGACTGAATTGAACAAGGCAGGCGTGGGGACCGGTTCCGTCGCAAAATCCCAAACCGGTCCTGTCGCGGTCGCCCCGTGTTCGTCCCGCGCGATGACTTGCCAGTAGTACTGCGTGCTGTAACTCAACGGACCGGGATCACATGAGGCACTGGTCACATCATCACAGACCAGCACGTCCGGCGTGCTGTTGTCCGCTTCAAAGTAGACGTCGTACGTCACCGCATCGCCGTCGGGATCGCCGCCTATCCAACCCAAGTTGATATCAATGCTCTGGTCCACCGCCCCGTCGGCCGGTGTTGGACTCGTCGGCATGTAGGGTGGGGTGTTGATCTCAAAGTCCTGGCTGGTGGCGTCCGGTGGCACAATTACGGTGAGCGCAGGCGGGCTAAAGGACTGCCCGGCCTGCGAAGGCACCAGTATGTAGGTGCCGGCGGGCAGATCACTTAGCGTGTAGTTGCCGCTGGCATCCGTGATCGCGGTGTACGTCGTCAATGCTTGACCACCCACTGTCCCAGCTTCATAATCGGAGCGCAACAGCTCGGGCTCGTCCGACGGGATCTGTTCCTGCGGCGGAGCCTTGATTTCGCCTTCGACCGGAGCCAGGGGCTCCGACCCAAAGCCTGTCTCAGCGGCGACACCTTGCTCGAAGCTGTTCATCACCAGCGGCAGGTACACGAGATGCTCTGCTTCGGCTGTGATGGTCACTCCCTGGATCGGGTTGCCACCGCCGTCGGTGACCCGTCCAGATATGGTGTAGCCGGTCGCGCTTGCGGTGGGCACCCACTCACTGCCGGATAGCACAGAGGTCAGCAGGGCGAATAGAGCTACCAGGCGGAACACCTGTGTGCGTGAGGTCATTTCAGCCTCCTTTACGCCATCGGGGCGAGTGAATCGCCTGGTACGAATGGGCTGCCTACCGTCTTAACCACCGCCTCTGGAGAGCGCTGAGCGTGGACAACTCAAGAAGCCAGCAAAAAGCCAGGACGCGCTTGTCCATCGCCAGTCATTCTAGCACAGATCCCAGGCCCCGCCAAATGGGCCGACATGCGCCCGCTGGTGAGGGAAGCGGCAGCGCTGATACGGATCTTGGGCCGGGTGGGGGGCATCCTTCTGCCTGCCGCACGTGTTTCTAGTCCCTCTGGTTATTAGCACTTGTCTGATCCGAAATGCTCCAGGTTCGGCTCGATTCGGATCGAGACCTGGCAGGATCTGACAGGTTGAGACAACGGGTGTATACTGGGGCATGTATTCGTTCAACATGCCGATGCAGGAGTTGCTGACCCAGTACTGACGGAGAAGACACGGATCATGACGGAAGACCTATACCACCTGAGCGCTCAGGAGCTCGGTACCTTGTTGCGCAAGCGAGAGGTCTCCGCGCTAGAGATCGTTCAGGTCACACTGAAGCGCATCGAAAGCCTGGAGCCCAGGCTGAACGCTTATATCACCGTGACGACCAGGGAGGCGCTGGATGCAGCCCGCCGTTGCGACAAAGAACTGGCTGCCGGTCAAGATCGGGGTCCTCTCCACGGCATCCCCATGGCTGTGAAGGATCTCTATGACACCGCCGGGGTCCGCACCACCTCGGGATCCAAGATCTTGGCCGACCGAATCCCTGACCAGGACGCCGCCAGCATTCGAAAGCTGCGGGCAGCCGGCGCCGTAATCGTCGGCAAGACGAACCTTAACGAGTTCGCCTGTGGCGTGACAACCACAAACGCTCATTATGGAGACACCTTCAACCCATGGGACCTCGCACGCACTCCTGGGGGTTCGAGCGGTGGCTCCGCAGCCGCCGTAGCGGCTGGCCTCTGTACCGTGGCGACGGGCAGCGACACGGGCGGATCGATTCGCATTCCGGCTGCGCTGTGTGGGGTCGTCGGATTCAAGCCCTCCTATGGTCGTATCAGTTGTCAGGGCATCATGCCCCTTTCCTGGGAGCAGGACCACCCTGGGCCCATCACCAGGACCGTGTACGATGCTGCCATCACGTTGCAGGCCATGGCTGGTTGGGATGCGATGGATCCGGCATCCGTCGACTGGCCGGTCCCGGATTACGCCGCAGAGCTAGACGCTGGGATCGAGGGGCGAAAGGTCGGCGTGGACTGGGAGTTTGCCCTGAATGGGATCAGTACGGAGGTACATGCGGCCTTTGAAGCGGCCCTGGAGGTACTAAGGGACCTCGGTGCTTCAGTGGTCGATGTTCACCTACCCGGATTGACGGAGGGGATGTCCGCAGGATTGACCATGTGGCAGGGAGACGCGGCGGCTGTTCACGAGGAGTGGCTGCGCACGCGAGCAGAGGACTATGACCCGCTGGTACGGTCCCGTCTCGAAAGCGCAAGGACTGTCACCGGGGCGGCTTATGCGCAGGCGCAGCGTGCTCGCCGCAAGCTGAAGCGGGAGCTGCAGGACGTCTTTGGGCAGGTGGACCTTCTTGCCACACCCATGTGTGCCGTTGCTGCGCCGCCACACGGCGCCAGCCAAGTGACAGTTGGCGGACAAGAGTTCGACGTCTTGGCCGGGCTCACCCGATACAGCCGCGTGTTCAACTTCACAGGATTGCCTTCGATCTCTATCCCGTGCGGCTTCACGACCGAGGAACTTCCCGTCGGCCTACAACTCATCGCGCCGCTGTTCGACGAGGTCGGTGTCCTGCAGGCTGCCCAGGCCTACGAACAGGCTACGCAGTGGCACCTGCGCCGACCTTCCGCCCATAGTACCGAGACCATACTTCCGTAGGGGGCTCTTATGCGTCTATGCAATGCCCATCAAGCCGGTAGACCCTTTGTAGGTCTGGGAGAGGGTGAACGCTGGATCAATCTGTCGGAAACGATGCGGGTCCACGGCGATCGTTTCCCATGGCTTAAGCAAACCACGGGACCGCTCATCGACGAACTCCTGTGCAATGAGGAGGATCTCCAGGGTCGGTTGGCCCGGCTCTGGGAGGACCTTGACCGGGCTGGTGCTCTTCAGCCCCACCAGATCAAACCTCCCCGGGACCTGATGGCGCCCATCACCAGGCCCAGCAAAATCGTGGCGCTGGGGCTCAACTACCAGGCTCACGCCGAAGAAACCGGGAACACGGCGCCAGAGGAACCCCTCTTCTTTGCCAAGGCACCGTCATCGATTGTCGGTCCGGGGGCCGACATTGTCTACCCGTCCATGGTCACGCGGGTCGACCCGGAGATTGAGCTTGGTGTCGTCATCGGGCGCAGGGCCAAGGATGTTCCAGAGGACAGGGCAATGGACCACGTCGTCGGCTATACCATCGTCAACGATGTCACTGCCCGAGAGATGCAGTCTCGGGACATTGAGGAGCACAAGCCATGGTTCCGCTCCAAGAGCTTTGACACCTTTACTCCGCTGGGTCCTCATCTGGTCCTGAAGGACGAAATCCCAGATCCTCACGACCTGAGAATCACACTTCGGGTGAACGGCCAGATGCGTCAAGATGCTCTGACGGCCCACTGCATCTTTCGGGTCCCCGAGATCATTCGCTATGTTTCCACGTTCATGACCCTCGAGCCCGGGGATCTGATTTCCACGGGAACACCCGACGGCATCGCTCCCATTGAGCGCGGAGACCTGGTAGAGTGCACCATCACAGGCTTGGGGACGTTGGCCAACCGGATTGTCTAGTCGGTTTCATGAAGAATTGGGTCCATCTAGAAATTCAAGGGAGGTGTATTCATGGCAGATCCTGTAGTGTATCGTTCACAGATTCGCATCGAACGCGTCAAGGGTCCACTGCGCCGGGCCTATCTACCGGCGGCAGAAGATCCAGTGCATTTCGGTGTGCACTCTGAGATTGCCGAGCACTATGGCGTCGATCCAGTAGTGCACGAACCCTACACCACCACCATTGACTACCTGGTGGCTGCTACCGCCGGTTGACTAACCGGCACCCTGGGCGGCGCGCTGGAGGCGCGCGGGATTCCTGCCGGTGAGGGTCGGTTGATGTCTGACGCAGTGGGCGAGATCGAAAAGGACGGGAACGTGCTGGTGGTCAAGCGGATTCATGTCACCTACCAGCTCAGAGCTGAGGCCAGCGAGCGAGCTACGGCCGAGCGGGTTCATGGCTTCCATGCTGAGCACTGCCCGGTGGCACGCACGATTGATGGCTGTGTGGACATAATCACATCTCTCAAGTTTGAGGCGCTGGAGGACACTCCATAGAGGTGTGAGAATGCAAGCGATCTATGTTCGTGAGTTTGGGGGACCCGAGGTCCTGAGCTACGAAAGCGCTCCGCTGCCGGCGGTCCTGGGCATGGAGGCAGCGGGCACCGTGGACGCCCTGGGCTTAGAGGTGACAGACCTCCAAGCGGGGGACCGGGTAGCTTGCGCCATGCAGCTCGGCGCCTATGCAGCATACGCCATCATTCCGGTTTGGAAACTGGTGCCGATGCCAGACGGGGTGAGCACTCGTCAGGCGGCCAGCGTGATGCTGCAGGGCATCACGGCCCACTACCTCAGTCATGGCAACTACCGGATTCAGGCTGGCGATACCATGTTGATCCACGCTGCGGCCGGTGGTGTCGGCCAACTGCTGGTGCAGATCGCAAAACGTCTCGGCGCGCGCGTCATCGGCACCGTCTCGACGCCAGAAAAGGCGCGGCTGGTCGCAGCGACGGTGTTGAGCCCGATGCGCGGCTCAGGACCTTTCCTGCACGACAATCCCATCCACCATGGTAAGCTTGCCGTTTGCACCTGCCGGATCGCTGCCCCACTCTCTCATCTGGAATCGCGGTGCGATACGGTTGTTGGAAACCGCAGCGAGTGTGGTACCTGGCGATGAAAAGACAACGATGGCTTTGGTTCTTTCTGGTCGGAACGGGCTTGGTCGGCTTGCTGATGGTTCGGTGCGCGCCTGGGATTCCAACAGTGACGGCTA
>JASFHU010000070.1:0-11586 GCA_050123055.1 Anaerolineae bacterium | reverse complement strand
TCGTCGGCCCGGAAGCTGTGGCGCTACGCCATTACTGAGCACGAGAGCAACCCCGTCCGGGAGGATCAGGTTCAGTGGCATGGCAATCTCGGCATCTGGAAGTCCTCCAAGCGGGCAGGCAAAGTGAGATATGACCTGGTCCAGCGCATGCCAGATGGCCAGTTTCACGTTTACTATGGCGTTACCGAAGATGGTATCGATGGTGTCTGGCGCGAGTTCGTGGAAGGATATACCCCCTAGCGAAGAGTAGGCTTTGCAAAGTGGTGCGAATTCTGGATGCAACCCTGGATTTGCACCACTTGTTGAGATAGGTACTTGTCTGAAAAAGCTTCAGCCCTTGCCCTCGAGGGCGGAGGACACCCCCTAGGACGGCGCCCATTGGGAAATGGGGGTTCTGAGTGGATGCTCGGATCGATCCTACTGCCAGGATGAAGCATCCTGGCTGAACGTGGAGGTATTACAATGAGTGAAAGCACACCACAAAATGCAGGGAAGCAAGATCAAGCTGTCATCGAAGACATGATCCCGTGGCCCAAATCGATCGAGGAAACGGAGCTATCACTGAGCTTCCTGGCTGACCTGGCCCTCAAGTTCATCTATTACAGCAGCGATATGACGAGTACCGCGATCGCCAGGGAGCTGGCTTTGCCCTTCCGCGGCGTTATGGAAAAGGTTCTGGACTTTTTGAAACGAGAGGAATATGTCGAGATCTCGGGTGCGAAGGGATTTGGTGAGCGTGGCTATCAATGGCTCATCTCTGGCAAGGGAGTCGAGCGGGCGCTGCAGGCGTTGGAGCGGGACCAGTACATTGGCCCCGCGCCTGTCCCCTTTGAGCGCTACTGTGAGATGGTCCTGAAACAGAGTGTCGGAGACATGACGGTGGGCCCAGCAGACGTGCGAAGCGCTCTGTCCCACCTAGTGGTGAGTCCTGAGCTGGTGAACAAGATCGGACCGGCGGTGAATTCTGGGCGTTCCTTCTTCCTCTATGGCCCCCCGGGTAACGGCAAGACTGTTGTGGCCAAGAGCATTGTCCGGATGCTCAGGGGATACGTCTATATCCCCTACACGGTCATCGTAGATGGGCAGATCATCCGCCTCTACGACGAGTTGAACCACAAACTGTGGGAAGAGCCAGTCGAAGAAGCAGCGAACGAGAGCGCAAATCGCGTCGGGGCGAGGCGCATCGACACCCGCTGGATCAAGATCTCGCGTCCCGAAATCGTGGTCGGCGGCGAGCTGACCATGCGAAACCTGGACCTGATCTACGATCCGATCTCCAAGACCTACGAGGCGCCCTTGCAGATGAAGGCCAACACAGGCCTGTTTGTGATCGACGACTTTGGCCGTCAGGCGATGCGCCCCCAGGACCTACTGAACCGCTGGATTGTGCCGTTGGAGCTGCGACTCGACTTTCTGACCCTGCAGACGGGCAAAAAGATCGAAGTCCCCTTTGATCAACTCTTGGTCTTTTCGACCAACCTGGACCCGCGGGACCTGGTGGATGAGGCTTTTCTACGGCGGATCCGACACAAGCTCATGATAGGAAATCCCGACGAGAAGCAGTATTACCAGATCATGCAGAAGGAGTGTGCCGCTCACCGCTTGGAGCTGTCGCGGGATGCTTTTGTCCACCTGATGCAAAGGCATTACATTGACGAAGGGAGAACCATGCGCTGCTGCCATCCACGTGATCTTATCGATCAGATCCGTGACATCTCCACCTTTCTGGGAATCCAGCCTGTCTTGAGCAACGAGATGATCGACGCCGCTTGCGAGGGTTACTTTGCCGACCTGTAGTTGGGGACACTCCTTGCCGAGTAGCGGTGGCTTCTCATGATGGCACCTAACTACCCGGCAGTCACAGCGTGGTGCTTGAACTATGACTGAGCATGAGATTAAAGCAGGTATCCTGACCGTGAGTGATAGAGGCTACCGGGGCGAGTACCGCGATCTCAGCGGGCCTGTCATCCGCGAATTGGTGATGGAGCGCCTGGGAGCGTTGGTCGAGCTGGAGGCCATTGTTCCCGACGAGCAACCGGTCATCGCCGAGACGCTCAAAACCTGGGCTGACGACGCGGGCTTGCACCTGGTGCTGACGACCGGTGGCACGGGATTTGCCCCTCGTGATGTGACCCCTGAAGCGACCCGAGATGTCATCACGAGGGAGGCCCAGGGCCTGGCCGAGGCGATGCGCGCGGCCAGCCTGCAAATCACGCCCCATGCCATGCTCTCGCGGGCGGTGGCCGGCATACGCGGCCGGACGCTCATCGTGAATTTGCCTGGCAGTCCCAAGGCTGTTCGCGAGAACCTGGAGACCATCCTGTCAGCCCTGCCCCATGCCCTGGAGCTTCTACGGGGGGAAAAGGGGGCCGACCGACACCCAGACTCTGAATAATAGGTGCTGGTACCGGCAAAGACGGCAGCCGCAGGCCTGGATTCCGAAGGCCAACCTCTGCCTATTGGTAGAGAGATCGACTGACCGGGCAGGCCAGCCTCTCTGTGACTGATCATTGTCATGGACGGTCACAGGAGAGCCTGCTACATTCAACTTACACAACACGTACCGAGGGCGCTATGCATCGCATATCCAGAGTACTCGATCGCCTCTTTGGCTCCTTGCCAGGACTGCTTCTGCTGGCGGTGGCCTGGGATGCCCTCATTGTTGCCAGCCTGACACCCTTTTCCGGGCCGTTGCGTCCGCTCGGCTTGGCCGATCTACTCGGTGTGAACCCGGGCGATGCGCAGCGGGTGGGCCGCATTATCATGCTCTATCACTCGCTGGCCATGCCCTTTGTGGCTGCCCTGGTGTACCTCATCCTGGACCAGGTGCCGATGGGCTCGTCACGGGAAGATGAGCAGCGGATACGCCGCTCGATCGTGGTGCCGATCACTGTTGGCTATATGCTAGCCAGCATTGGCGGTATGACCTTTGGGTACGCAACAGCGGCAGACGGAGGGCGCAGTTGGATCGCCCATGGCATCTACCTGGTCGGGCTGTCGCTGGTATTCTATGCCGGCGTGTTGCTGGCGATCGCCCTCTGGCCCTCGCGCAAATGGGCCACCGACCCCGCCCACTATTCCCACCTGAGGGGCCTACCGTTGGAGCGAGTGGCCTTTTTCCTGGTGGCAGTGTTTGCCCTGGTCTCGGCGGCCATTGGCGCGGCAGCAGGCGCCTTTTTTGGCAACGGCTTTGTTGCCTTTCTGGCGGAGGATATTGTCCGGCAGGACCCCCACACGACCTTCCAACTGATGATCATCGCCCACCTGCACATCATGTTGACCTTGATCGATGTGCTGATTCTGCTGCTGGTGATCCGCACCTACCGGGTCGAGGGGCGCGTACACAAGATCGCGGTTCCCCTGACCATCGTCGGCACGACGATTGTCACCTTTGCCACCTGGTCGGTCATCGGCTGGGAGGCTGCCCACAAGGTCATCAACATCGGTTCGGCGTTCTTGCTGCCCGGGGCCATCATGGTCGCCATTTGGGGCTTTGCCCGCCTCATCCGGCAGGGGGAGGTGGAGCACGGGGCTGCCAAGCTCGATCAAAAGCTAAGGGCGCTGTTCCGGGATCCTATCCGTTTCGGCATCTTTTTCGAGCTGATCTTTGTGAACGTCGTCGTCACGGTGCCGGGGGTATACGTGGCCTTTAACCTCGAGACCTACCGGTCGCCGGCCTATCTGGCTGTGGAGCGGGCCATTTTGGTGGGACACTGGCATGTTTTGGCCACTCTGTCGGCGGTCATGGTCCTATTGCTCATTGCCGACCGGTTGGAAACCAAGGGCTGGGTCCGCCAGGTGGTTGGCTGGGGGTTGCTGGTTGGTTCGACGTTGTCCTTTGTATTCGTTAACATCTATCTCTTCCGGCAGCCCGGCCAGGAGAAGTTGTGGACCGTGCCCTTCTTTGAGATCGGTATCACACTCAGCCTTCTGGCGCTGGCCCTCTTTGTGGCTGTGCATCTGTTGGATTTGTGGCGAGAGGAATCGTGATGCTCTGCGACCTGCACAGATCAAGCCCGGGTCGGCGCTGGCCCGGGCTCTTTGATTGCGCAGCAAGACTGATTGGTTTCAGGCGGGGCATGGTCGTCGGCGGGGTTTGCCGCAGGTTGGTTGTGTGGTAGAATAAAAGCATGAGAATTCTATTGGTGAGTCCCAAGTCGAGTGTGTGGAGTTCACGAACCCACATCCATATGGGACTGGGTTACCTGGCCGGGGCACTCCTCGCCGCCGGCTATGACGACGTGACCTTGTTCGATGCCGAGGTAGAGGAGGAGCCGCTGGCGTTGCTCCTGGCGCGGGAGCGCTACGATGTGATTGGCATCTCTAGCCCAACACCGCTCATCTACGAAGCGTGGGAAGCGGCAGCTATGGCCAAGGAGCAGGGTGCCATCACCATCCTGGGGGGTCCCCATCTAACGCTCATGCCGGACGAGTCGTTGCAGCGGGCTCAAGTGGATCTCGTGGTCCGGGGTGAGGCAGAGGAGACCATCATCGAGATCCTGGAGGCCATTGAGGCTGTGGAGCTACAGGGTACCGAATCTCCGCGACTGTGTCTGCCTGACGAGCCGTGGGGCGAGATCGCGGGACTCAGCTATCGCAACCTGGCAGGCAAGATCGTCCACAATCCGGCTCGGCCTTTGCCACCGGACATCGGGCACATTCCCTGGCCGGCTTATCACCTATTCAAGATCGAGCGGTATACCAACTTGCAGCCGATGACAGATGGTCTCGATCCCCATGCCCGGGCGTACACCCTGGTGACCAGCCGGGGTTGTCCCTACCAATGTATCTATTGCTCAAAGCCGATCACCGGAAATACCTGGCGCGCCCGTACTGCGGAAGATGTCGTGGCTGAGTGGCGATACCTGGTTGAAGAGATGGGCGCTACTGAGATAGGCGTCACCGACGACGTATGGAACCTGAAGCTTGATAGGGCGAAGGAGATCTGTCGCCTGCTCATCGCCGAGGGGCTGACGCACGTGCCCTGGGTTACGGTTCATGGGATGCGGGCCGATCACACCGATGCGGAACTTTTTCAGTTAATGAAGAGGGCTGGCTGCAAGCGGGTCGGCTTTGGCGTGGAGAGTGGGAATCAGGCGGTATTGGACTCGATCAAGAAGCGACAGAGGCTGGAGGATGTGCGGCGGGCCTTCAAACAAGCTAGCGCCGCTGGGCTGGAGACGATGGGTTTTTTCATTTTTGGACTGCCGGCTGACAGTGAAGAGAGTATGGAGGACACGATCCGCTTTGCTCTGGAACTGGATCCTGACCTGGCCAATTTCATGATCGCGGCGCCCTATCCGGGGACTGAACTGTGGGAGATCGCGCGGCGCGATGGCCGGTTGTTCAGCATGGATTGGCGCGACTATGCCATCCACGACGAAAAGGCCCGCTACGAGCTCCCGACATTGCCGACTGAGTTGGTGGAGCGCAAGTGGCACGAGGCCTACCGGCGCTTTTACCTGCGGCCCAGTCGCATCTGGCGCAGGGCGATCAATCCTGATACCTGGCGGCGGCTTCCGGAGTACATCCGCGACTTTGGACGCTTCTTCCTGGGCCGCAAGGCTCAGGCGGAAGGTTGACAAATCCAGAAAGATGGGTATAATAGGCGCTGCGTTTTGGGCAGGTACCCAAGTGGCCAAAGGGGGCGGACTGTAAATTCGCTGGCTCAGCCTTCGGAGGTTCAAATCCTTCCCTGCCCACCAAAGAGGCCCTTCTTCATAGAAGGGCCTTTTCTTATGCCCATTTGGTGAAATACCCCGCCTGCCAAGTCGCTGGCTTCTCGGAGGGCGTGCATGGCCGGCCTAAGCCGTGGGGCGTTGGCTCCGTCCAGGAGCCTGTCCAACGTCTTCTGCAGCCGGCTCTCCGGTACTACCCCGTGAAGCCGAGTCACGCTGCCTTCGGGCTTCGTACAAGGCGATACCTCCGGCGACGGCTGCGTTCAGCGACTCTACCTGGCCATCCATCGGCAAGCGGATAAAAAAGTCGCAGGTCTCCCGAACCAGCCTGGCCAGCCCTCGCCCCTCGCTGCCAACGACCAGCCCCAGGGGGCCGCTCAGGTCCGCCTGGGTGTGATATCGGGCGCTGTGTTCCGCCTCGAGCCCGGCAAACCAGAGGCCCTCAGCCTTCAGGCGTTCCATGGCCTGGACCAGGTTGGTGACCTGGGCCACACGTACATGCTCAGCGGCACCGGCCGAGGCGCGCACCGCCGCTGGCGTGACGCCCGCCGCCCGCCGCCCAGGGATCACCACGCCATGGATACCTGCTGCCTCGGCGGTGCGCAGCAGGGACCCCAGGTTCTGGGGATCTTGGATGTGGTCAAGCAACAGCAGAAAAGGGGGGATTCCGGCTTGCCTGGCCGGGTCCAGCAGGGTTGTCAGGTACAGGTAGGGGTAGCCTGAGACCTCGGCGGCGAGGCCCTGGTGATTGACCTCGCCGCCCAGTTTTTCTAGTTCTCGTCGGTCTACCGTCTGGACCGGGATGTCTCTGCTCTGGGCAAGGGACAGGACATCGCTGACGATGCCAGTTGGCTTGACCCCGTGGGCCAGAAGCAGTTTGAAGATCTGCCGCCGGTTGGCTCGCAGCGTCTCGCGTACCGGCTGCCGGCCATACAGGATCTCGCGCATCTTCTTACCGGCCTAGCCGCCAGCGGGTGCCCTCTGGGCCGTCTTCCAGGCTGATGCCCATGGCGGCCAACTGGTCGCGGATTGCATCGGCCGCGGCCCAGTCGCGGGCCTGGCGGGCTTGCTGGCGCATGTCGATGAGCATCCGCACCAGACCATCTACCAAGTCGGGATCGCTTTGAGAAGCACCACCAGCGGCCTGGACATCAAAGCGGATGCCCAACACGTCGCCACCCAGGGCCTGGTAGAGGCCATCGATGGCTTCCAACGTCCCTTGGCTCACCGTTTCGTCAGAGTTCAACAGAGTGTTTACCTCGCGGCTCAGATCAAACAAGGTCGCAATGGCTCGTGGTGTGTTAAAGTCGTCGTTCATGGCTTGCTCGAAGCGAGCCTTGTAGTCGCCAACCTTGGCCGCCCAGTCGGCATCTACCTGGTCACCCTCGGCCTGACGCATCCGGTCATGAACCAAACGTACTGTACTGGTCAGACGCTCCAGGCCCCGACCAGCTGCTTCCAATGCCTCTTCGCTAAAGTCGGTCACCGAACGATAGTGACTGCTAAGGACAAAGAAGCGGATGGTCATGGGGTCGTGGCGTTGCAGCAGATCACGGATGTAGCGGGCGTTGCCCAGGCTCTTGCCCATCTTGGTGCCATCTACGGTGACCATGTTGTTCAGGAGCCAGTAGTTGCAGAATGCCTCGCCGGTGGCAGCTTCGATCTGGGCAATCTCGCACTCGTTGTGGGGGAAGATGTTCTCCAAGCCGCCGCCATGGATGTCAAAGGGCTGTCCCAGGTACTTGGTCGCCATCACAGAGCACTCGACGTGCCAGCCGGGATAACCCGTTCCCCACGGACTGGGCCAGCGCAGGATGTGGCCTTTTTCGGCTTTCTTCCAGATGGCAAAGTCAGCCGGGTGGCGTTTGTCGGGATTGAGCGCCACCCGAGCTCCCTCCTCCTGGTCTTCTACTCGGCGACCTGACAGTTTGCCGTACTCGGGCCAACTGGCCACATCAAAATAGACTGAGCCACCGACTTCGTAGGCGTGCTCGCTATCCAGCAGCATCTCGGCCAGTTGGATCTGCTCGGTGATATGGCAGCTTGGTCGAGGAGAGATGTTGGGCCGGCCAACGTTGAGGGTATCCATATCTTCAAAGTAGCTGCGCATGTAGGTTTCGACCAGTTCCATGGGTTCCAGGCGATCCGCGGCGGCTCTCTTTAGGATCTTGTCCTCGCCCTCGTCAGCATCGTCGGTCAAATGGCCTACGTCGGTGATGTTCTGCACATAGCGTACCTTGTAGCCCAAATGACGGAGATAGCGCACAATCGTATCAAAGGAGATATAGACTTTGGCGTGGCCGATGTGGGCGTGGTCATAGATCGTTGGACCACAGACATAGATGCCCACGTGGCCCTCGTGGATGGACTTGAACTCTTCTTTTCGGCGAGTGAGAAAATTGTATACCGTCAGTGTCATATTCATGCCTCCCTATGGGTTGTGTCGGGATCGCAGTCTCAACGCGGAGATGGGATGCCGTCGTTTTGTCGACAGCATCCCCAAAAACAGGTGCAGATCGTTGTCCAACCCCAAGGTACCTGGCTTGTCTCCTTCATTCTCCTAATAGTCTGCTCTGTCTGTGTCAACAGGCTGCTTCATCGCTCTCTGGGCGGCAATGATCAGGTCGGTGGCCGTTTCTGCGGGCAAGCGGTCGGCATTCAGGACCAGGTGGTACAGGGTCGAGTCCAGCCAGTGCGCATCGTGGTAGCGACGCAGATAATCGAAACGGGCTCGATCGCTGGCCCGCACCCGGTTCTGGGCAACGCGTAAGGGCAGTTTGTGACGGGCCATGATCTCCTCGACCCGGTGGTTGAATGGGGCAACGGTTTGCACATGTAGCGCACCTGGGTGAGTTTTGAGCAGAACCTGTCCCCCTCGGCCCAGAATCAGCACGTTGCCCTCGTAGGCCAGACCGCGAATCACCAGGCCAACCATGCGCACGTAGCCTTCCAGCGAGGCGCTGATGGGTGGCACGGTCGGCGAAAAGAGGCCGGTGAAGGGGATTGTCACGCCGGTGAAGCCGCGGCTGGCTGGCTCTCTCTCGCCGGTCACAGCCGCTGGAGAGGATGAGGTACTGGGTAACAGCGGCATGGCGCGCAATGCTTTGAGCACCTGGTTGGCCAGGCCTCGCTCTCCCTCATGTTCCAGTTCGGCCAAGGCAACCCGCGGGACCCCGGCTCGATGCGCTGCCTGGTTGATCGTTTCGGCGTCGATCAGTCGCAGATTCAGTGCCTGAGCTACTCCGGCGGCAATCTCCTCACCATGGCTGCCCAGTTGGCGAGAAAAAGTGATCACTGTCATGTGATGCTCACCTACCCAGGGCGGGCTGGGCGAATACCAGCCGCCCCTCTGTTTTCTGCAGAACCTTTTTGACGAGGACCGGAATGGTCTGTCCGATGTATGGCCGTCCCTCTTCGATGACGATCATGGTTCCATCATCCAGGTACCCGACTCCCTGTCCCAGCTCTTTTCCGGCCTGGATAATTTTGACCGTAATTGTCTCTCCAGGCAGCAAGACTGACTTGATGGCATTGGCCAGTTCGTTGATGTTCAGGACCAGCACGCCCTGGAGCTGGGCCACCCGGTTCATATTGTAGTCATTGGTGACGATCGGGCAACGCAGGGTCTTGGCTAGCTGGATCAGCTTGTCATCTACTTCGTGGGCATCGGGAGCGTCCATATCGGTGATGCGCACCGGCACCACCGATTCTTCTTTGAGACGATTCAGCATGTCCAGTCCCCGCCGTCCACGATTGCGCCGCAACGCATCCGGCGAATCAGCGATGTGCTGTAGTTCGTTCAGGACAAAGCGAGGCACCAGCATCGTCCCAGAGATGAATCCAGTCTGGCTGATGTCCGCAATCCGGCCGTCTATGATGACGCTCGTGTCCAGTAGGACCGGTCTGTCTTCCCGCTCCGGGGGTCCCTCGCTAGAGAACCTGCTGCCGAGGACAGCAAATATGTCTCCCTGGCGCATCATCATGACGGCCATGCCCAAATATCCAAAAATCAGTGCTGCGAGAAAGGGCAGAAAGTCTCCAAAGGGTGATGGCAGGTTTGCCAGAACGGGCGACATCAGAGCTGCGACGATAAGGCCCATAATCAGGCCCACGATAATGGCAAAAAGTTCCTGTGCTGGAAGCTGACGGATCCGGCGGCGGATGAACTTGATCGGTTTCACCGTCACGTATGGAGCCAGGAGACCACCCAGGGCCACTCCGGCGAGCATGAGTACCACAACGTAGCGGAGGTAGTACTCGGGTGGTGCGGTGCCTGCCAGATATTCACCCAACTGCCAGCCGGCTACCCCAAGGAGAATCATGCCCAATAAGCGTACAATAAGTTCCAGAATCATCCTGCTAAACCTCCAAAACAATCTATTCGTTTACGATCGTTACTGCTGCAACTACATTTTCCCCATCCTCCATGTTCTAGTGTGGCTGTTTGGATCCCTTAGGTCCAGGTCGCCACTCTCTGACGGCAACAGGATAAATCGAAAGAATCTCAAGATTTCTGTTATCTTAACACATTCCGAAAGAGTTGTCAAAGTTCCTGTGAAAAAACCAACTCACGGCTATCAAGAGGCATCGTGGGATCGCGACGCCTCTCCTCGCCCTATGGCCGATGCCAGGGCATCGGCCAGCGACCGGGCATGGATGACCTCTATATCGTCGGGTACCTCGCCTGGCTTGCGGTGGGTAGCAGGGATGATGCAGCGACTGAATCCCAGCTTGGCGGCCTCCCTCAGCCGGCGCGAAAGGTGGCTCACCGCGCGTAATTCGCCCGAGAGACCAACCTCTCCCACTGCAGCCAGATCGGCGGGCAGTGGGACATTTTGGAAGCTAGAGGCAATGGCCAGGGCCAGAGCCAGGTCGGCTGCTGGCTCGTTGATCCGCAAACCGCCGATCACGTTGACAAAGACGTCCTGGTCAAAGAGTCGCAAACCTACCCGCTTGGAGAGTACGGCTACCAGCAGCAGCAGCCGGTTGAAATCCACGCCATTGGCCGTACGGCGAGGTAGGCCAAAGCTCGTCGTACTGGCCAGGGCCTGGATCTCTACCAGCAATGGGCGTGTTCCTTCCATTGTGACTGCGATGGCCGAGCCGGCCGTGTCGGCCAGGCGCTCGGCGAGAAACGCTTCCGAAGGGTTGATGACCTCAGTCATGCCCAACTCGGTCATCTCAAAAACGCCCACCTCGTTGGTCGAACCGAAACGATTCTTGACTCCCCGCAGAAGGCGATAGGTATGGAAGCGATCCCCCTCCAGGTACAGGACGGCATCCACGATATGCTCTAACACGCGTGGTCCAGCGATGGATCCTGCTTTGGTCACGTGTCCCACCAGAAAGATGGGAATCTGGTTCGCCTTGGCCAGGCGCAATAGTGCCGTGGCGCAGGCCTTGACCTGGCTCACGCTGCCAGCGGACGATTCCAACTCCTCAGATGAGATGGCCTGGATCGAGTCGACGACCACACAGCGAGGGTCAAGCTGCTCGATGTGGGCCAGGATCTGGTCCAGCGCTACTTCAGAGACGACATAGAGGCCTGGCTGCTTCAAACCAAGCCGATCGGCGCGCATCTTGATTTGGTGAACAGATTCCTCGCCCGAGATATAGAGGACGGGCTCACTTCCTTCGGCCAACTGCGCCGAAGCCTGGAGGAGTAGTGTGGACTTGCCAATGCCCGGGTCACCGCCGACGAGTATCACAGAGCCTGGCACGATGCCTCCGCCCAGTACACGGGCCAGCTCTCCACTGGTCACAGGCAGGCGCTGGAATTGGTCGGCCTGGATCTCAGACAGGGGCTGTGGCTGGCTGAGGGGCATCCATGATCGGGACAACGGCTGGTCCTTGCGCGGCTGGACCACGGTTTCCACCAGGGTGTTCCACTCGCCACAGGTCTTGCACT
>JASFHU010000069.1:0-11733 GCA_050123055.1 Anaerolineae bacterium | reverse complement strand
AATCGATGCCATCCAAAGGATAGAAGGCGATGGAATGCCAACCTTGGTGATGGTTGGCGATCAATTCGGTGACGCGTTCATCGAGATCAACCGCAAGATTGCGGATGGGATCAAAGGGTCAAAGTTTGTGGTGCTGACAGATTCGATGGATCCATCCAATTTGGTCAATCCAGTTGCCTTCAACCGTGAAGTACTAGCCTTCTTGAAGGATGCTTTGGCCTAACGACAGGTTGCGGTCGTCAAACCTAAACCGTGCAGAGCCGGAACCACAAGGCAGAAAGCTGCTCAGAAGATTCCTGCGCAGGGGGCCAGAATCTGTTGGTTTGGCCGTACCGTCGGTGGAGTAGTCAACCATGAACCGAAAAGCCTTGCCGCTGACCTCATCGCCGGTTTGACCACCGCCATCGCCGACATCCCCGACGCCATGGCCTCGGCCCGTCCTGGCCGAGAGGGCGGCCGGCGCCCTCATCGGCGGGCTGGCGGCCAAACTGCGCGATTCGGGCTTCTCCGACGCGCGCCTCAGAACCATCGGCGAGTCGCTCCAGCCGGGCACCTCGGCCATTATGGCCGTCATCGAACACAAGTGGGTGGCGGAGTTGGAGAAACAGTTGGAAGAGACTGAGGCCGATGTGACCACCATGGCCATCGCCGCCGACGTGGCCGAGCAGCTCGACGCCGATCGCGAAGTGGCCTACACTGCCTTGAGCGCCAGTGATGCCTTTGCCGCGGGCCGCGTTGCTGCCGGCGAAGATCAAACCGAGATCGGCGGCATCGTCCTCACCGAGGAAGGGCTCGTCGACGGTGACGTGGTCGCTACGGAGGAAGGCATTGCCGGGGAGCGACTGGAAGTCACGGACGAGGGTGTGGTCTACGAGGCCGGCGCTGCCACCGAGGGGGCCGTGGCCTACGTCGGTGCCGCTGCCACCGAGGACGAAGCGGCCGTCGTCGGCCTCGTGGCGCAAGAGGTTGAGGAAGAAGCGCCTGAGTCTGAAGAGAAGGAATAGAATCGTCGAGGGTGAGTCCCGGCAGTGAGGGAGTGGCGGTTGAGGAACAGCACCCCGTCTCAGGTGCAGCGCGCTGCCCCCGACCGCCAGTCCTGAACAGGAGCGCGGACGATGCTACACAATCTCATCGCCAGCAGCGCAGAGGGAGACATCATCCTGCGCTGGATCGAGTATGCCGCCTTTGCCATCGAGATCCTGGCCGTAGCTATCATCGTCGTGGCCATCTTTTACTCCATGGCACGCTATTTTCTCAACGCTGTTCTCCGCCCAGAGAGGAGGCTGGAGGATCGCTATAGACGGCTAAAGGCTAGCCTGGGCAGGTCCCTCCTGCTGGGCCTGGAGATTCTGGTCGCGGCTGACATTGTGCGTACCGTGGCCCTGGAAGCGACGCTGCAAAGCGTCGCCGTCCTGGGTTTGCTGGTGCTCATCCGCACGTTCCTGAGCTGGGCACTGGTGGTTGAGATTGAGGGGCGCTGGCCCTGGCAGTCCCCACACGAGGGCGAGCAAGCATGAGCGAAGGAACACTGAACAGCATCAACCTGAGAGAGCGACTGTTCTTCTACATCGTATTCGCCATCCTGATCATCCTGATGCTGCTGATGATTCAGCCCTTCTTCACCGTGCTCGTAGTGAGCCTGATCTCGGTGATCATGCTCAAGCCCGTCTACGATTACATCTTTGGGCTGAACTGGGTCAAGGAACGCAAGGGGCTGGCCGCTTCGCTGACGCTGATTGTCGTGCTTGTGATCTTGGTTATCCCCGTAGTCCTGATCATCTGGCTGACCCTGAACCAGCTATCGGGTTTGCTGGAGCAACTGGCTGCCCTCGACCTGGATGCCTTCATACAGAGCATCCTGCAGTCTGTGGCAGAATTGCCCCTTGTGGGCGAGGTCCAGCCGGTCGAGACGAGCGCCACAGACAGTGTGCAGCCCTTGATCCGAGCTGCGGCGCAAGTGGTCACCGACCTGATCGTGAGCCTGGGCTCATCGCTCCCAAGCTTGATCATCCAGGCGGTCATCTTCGTCGTGGTGGTGGCCGCCCTGCTGCCGGTGTACGACACCCTGATCCCAAGACTCGAAGAGATCAGCCCCCTGGGACCCGAGCTCAGCAAGCTCTACACGGGCAAGACCACGGCCATGGTCAAATCGCTGGTATTGGGCGTGTTCCTCATCGCCATCGTCCAGGGCGCGGCGATGGGCTTCTTCTTCTGGCTCGCCGGCCTGCCGTACGTCTTTCTGCTAACCCTGCTATCGATGCTCCTGGCCATGATCCCCATGGTGGGCATCAGTTGGCTGGTCATTGCCCTGGCCATCATCTCGTTCCTCACCGGCAACTGGGTGCAGGGGGTTATCCTCCTGGGCGGCTTTTACGGTGTGGTGAACTGGATCGACATCCTGCTGCGGCCCAAGCTGCTATCGGAGGAGGCCTCAATCAGCTTTGCGCTGTTCATTGTGGCCATCTTTGGCGGTCTGGTCTGGGCCGGCATCATGGGTCTGTTCTATGGGCCGGTGCTCATGTTGCTGCTGGTGACCACCATCCAGATCTATGCCGAGCGATACGCTCACGAGGATAGGAATCTTCTCGGCGAGGCGCTCAGCCGGCTTGGCAACGCAAGTGAAGCATCTGCGCCTGAAGCATGCGAAGCTGGAATGGAAGCTGGCGCTGAGGGTCGGGACAGAGTGGACTCGGAAGGCAGAGCATAAGTGGCAGATGCACAAGTAGTCTTTCTGTAGGTAAAATCTTCAATAGAAAGGAAAGGAATCAAAATGGCACGACGACGAAAGAGAGTGGATCGACGGCAAGAGCGGCGGGGGCAAGCCCCCAGCTATGCTCGCTACAAGATGCAGCAACAGCTCATCGCCATCGGCAAGAACTTCTGGATCGAGAACGAGCAGGGACAGAAAGCCTTCAAGGTGGATGGCAAAGCCCTGCGCATCCGGGACACGCTCAAATTCGAGGATCCGCAAGGCAATGAGCTGTGCAAGATCCAGGAGAAGAAGGTACGGGTCAAGGACACGATGGAAATCGAAGGGCCCGATGGCCAAGTGTTGGCCAAGGTCAAGAAGGCCATCATCTCGCCGGTGCGCGACCGCTGGACGGTCAAGATCGGCGGCGGCCCCGACCTGGATATCCAGGGCAACATCCTGGATCACGAGTACCGCATCGGCGAGGGGCGCCAGAAGGTGGGCGAGGTCTCCAAGAAGTGGTTCCGCATCCGTGACTCGTACGGCGTGGAGGTCGCCGAGGGCCAGAACGACGCCCTGATCCTGGCGGTCACGGTGGCCGTCGACATGATGCGCTAGCCGAAGACGTCAAACGTGTAACCTGAAACCTCAGATCACGTTTCGCTCATCACGCATCACGGACCCTGAACCAAGCCTTTGATAGGGAGACCTGACGGGGCGCTGGCGCGCCCTGTCAGGTCTATTCTCACTTGCCCACGATAATGAAAGAAGAATGAGCCTCTTGATACACACACCCTGGAGACAGATGCGATGAAAGTAAGAGCAATCCTGCGTACAATCTTATTGGTAGCTTCTTTGCTTGTCCTCCTTTCCGCTCTTGGCATTGGCGTCTTGGCCGAGACGCTGCAGGCTGAGGCCACGACAGAGGGTGAAACGCAAACGGGTGAGGCACCCGCTCCGACCGCTACCAGATTGCTCGAAGGCATAGGGAGCTTTGCCGAGACGCCGCAACCCGACGCGACGGCCGAGTCCGCGGAGGAGCGTGACACGTCCACGGCGGAGCCTGACACGGCCGCGACAGAGGACGACACACCCGCCCCGACCGCTACGGGCGTGCTCGAAGGCGTGATTGAGACTCGGACACCGGAGCCTACGGCAACCCCTGGCCTGATTACAGAGGAAGTAGAGAAACTGGCCAGGGCCACTGGCCTTTACAGAAGGACTTTTCTGGGGTTGTCTGGTACCGACTGGATCAATCTGGGAGCCTCAATACTGATTGTTCTGTTCGGATATGCACTCGGGACCCTGTTGATCCGAGGCGTGCTGCCCCAAGTCGTTCGCCGGACACCTTCTACCTTTGACGACCGACTGCTGCAAGCCATTGGCCCCGACCTGAGGTGGCTGGTGGTGATCTTTGTCCTCAGTTTCGCCACCAAACGGTTGACCTTCCTCAGTGCCGAGGTGAAGACTATCCTGGGAGACGTCTACTTTGTCCTAGGTTTGGTCATTGCCTTTCACGCCATCTGGAGACTGAACGACCTGGTCGGCGAGTGGTACCGCGAACGTGCGGCCGAAGAAGATCGTCTTGAGCAGCTCGATCCGGTCCTTGTCCTGCTGAATCGTGCAGCGCGCATCGTCCTCGTGATAGTTGGCCTCATCATCTTGCTCTCCCATTTTGGCGTCAATGTAAGCGCCCTGGCCGCCGCACTAGGTCTCGGCGGCTTGGCTTTCTCCCTAGCGGCCAGGGACACGATCGCCGACGCCATCGCCGGTTTTGTCATTCTCGTCGACCAGCCCTTTCGCATCGGCGACCGCATCGAGATCCAGGAGGTCGGCACCTGGGGCGACGTGGTGGACATAGGTCTGCGCACCACGCGCATCCGCACCCGTGACAACCGTATGGTCATTGTGCCCAACTCGACCATCGGCAAGAACCAGGTCATTAACTACACTTTTCCTGATCCCCGCTACCGGATTCAGACGCACGTGGGCATAGGCTATGGCAGCGACATCGAGATGGCCACTGACATCATCATCAACACGGTACGTCAGATCGAGGGGGTATTGCCGGACAAGCCAGTAGACGCCTTGTACATCGAAATGGGCGATTCGGCCATGGTCTTTCGCGTGCGGTGGTGGATCGAGTCGTACGCGGACACGCGGCGGATGTTTGACCGGGTACACCGGGCTCTGCAGCATGCCCTCGACGAGGCGGGGATCGAGTGTCCCTTCCCGACACAGGAGGTTCTCGTGAAACTGGAGAATGGGGAGCCAAATCAGTCTCTCCCGGTACGCAAGTAGAGCAATCATTGAGGAGGAGAGTTATTTGGGCGTATCATCGAACAGTGATGGAGTTTGAGCAAGTGGTAAGAGATCAAACAATGATGCAGGGAGACGGACCATGAGCAGCGAAGAAAACGTCAACCAAGAAGAACCCATCCAGGAAGAGGAACCTGTCTATGAAACAGAGCCGGAACCTAGCAAAGACAAAGGGCGGACCCCCTGGATCGTGGCTGCGGCGGTCGCCGCGCTACTGGCGTTGTGCACCTGCTGCGTGCTGGTGGTCGGTGCCTACCTTGTGGGGCGCGAGTCGGTCGACCAGCCCCCAGCAGCGCCGCTACCCCCCATCGAGCAGCCGATCGAGGAACAACCACCCCAGGCAGTGATCATACACCCCACCGAAGCTCAGGTCGGCATTCCGGTCGAGTTCGACGGCCTCCAGTCATTGCCTGGCAGCTATGCTATCGCTCGCTACGAGTGGACCTTTGGCGACGGCGCTACCGGCCAGGGGGTGGTCGTGACCCACGTCTACAACACCCCGGGCACCTACAAGGTCACCCTGAAAGTGACCGACAGCAAGGGGTTGTTTAGCACCAGTGGCCCAGTCGAGGTCACCATCAAGGAAGATGCGCCTGTCCAGCCGCCGCAGAACCCGCTGGCGGGGACACGGTGGCAGGTAACGGCCATCTTTGACGCCGAGGTGGGCGGCATCGGCGTGGTCCTGCCAGGCACCAACCTGACGGTAGCCTTTAGTCGTGACAACAGGGTGACTGGTTCGGCGGGCTGCAATGACTACTCGGCTAGCTACCTGGTGGATGGTGTGTCGCTGGCCATCACCCCGCCGACAGGCACCAACATGCTCTGTGACGCACCACAGGGGATCATGGAACAGGAGACTGCCTTCTTGAGCGCTCTGGCCTCAGCCGGCAGCTATAATCTACAAGGCGACAAGCTAACAATCCTGAACGTCTCTGGCGGGCAGGTGCTGGAGCTTGTCTCTGCACCGTGAACCGCGAAGTGACACGCCGGCCTGTACTGCTTGCAGGATGGTGCGGGCCGGCGATGTCCGAGGTGAGGATAGACATCAACACAATTGCGGCAGACCACCGATTTCTGATGTACAGTTCAAAGGAAAGCACCGATGACTACTTGGATTGAGAATGACGCTCCCCAAGAGCTCGCCCAGGCAGACCTGAAGCCTCGGGGCAGGGTTCATCCGAGCCCCGTAGACTGGCGAGACCAGATCCTCTATCAACTACTGCCCGACCGATTCAGCGACGGTCGGGAAGATGAACGAGAAACGTTCGATCCGGCAGACCCCGCCAGGTTCAAAGCTGGAGACAAGGAGGCCTGGATGGCCGCCGGCAACGAGTTTACCGGCGGCACGATCAAAGGCATCCAGAGCAAGCTGGACTATCTTCAAGGGCTGGGCGTAACCACCCTCTGGGTCAATCCCCCCTGGCGCCAGCGCGCTGACCTGGAGACCTACCACGGCTACGGCATTCAGAACTTCCTGGACGTCGATCCCCGTTTCGGAACCCGCCAAGACTTGCGGGATCTGGTGGATGCCGCTCACGAGCGGGGGATGTACGTCATCCTGGATGTCATTTTCAACCACAGCGGCAACAACTGGTTCTATAGCCATGAGGCGGATGGCAGCCCCAGGGACACGATGGCCTACCGTTTCTCCCCACCCTATCCTGTGCACGGCTGGCGGTCGAGCACTGGGGCGAGCATCCCTGAACCGCTCACACTGGACGATGGCGTCTGGCCCCAGGAGTTTCAGAATCCAGACTGGTACACGCGTGCCGGTTCTATCAGCCAATGGGGGACAGAGTCCTGGGAGGATCCTCAGAGCCCTGACGTGGAATTCCGGCGCGGTGACTTTTTCGATCTCAAAGACATGAACCTGGAGAACGACGAGGCGCTCCAGGCCTTAGCCCGCGCCTACCAGTACTGGATCGCCGTCACCGACTGTGATGGCTTCCGGGTGGATGCGGTCAAGCACGTCTCAGTGGAGCAATCGCGCAAGTTTTGCACGGCCATCCACGAGTACGCGCAATTCATCGGCAAGGAGAACTTCTTCTTGACCGGCGAGATCACCTCGGGGGATCTGGCTCCGGACTATGTGGATTTCTTTGGCCGCAACCTCGACGCCGTGCTGGGCATTGTGGCCTACCCCAACAGGTTAGCAGCCCTGGCGACAGGAGTGTCACAGCCCAATGAGTTCTTTGAGCTGTATGACCACAGCGTCAGGGGAGGCAGCTACCGGCAGCTTGGGCGGTTCATCGTCCACGTCTTGGACGATCACGATATGTCGTCACGAGCCACCAAGGCGCGATTCGCCGCCGGGAGCGATGTCCCTAACCTTGAGCAACAGGTGGCCCACGTCGTGGGTGTGCAGTTGACCACGCCCGGCATTCCCGCCATCTACTATGGAACGGAGCAGGCCCTCGATGGCTCCGAGGACTACCACGACTACGACGTCGAGCCGAGGCGCTTTGCCGAGGACCGCTATGTCCGTGAGGCGATGCACGGCCGCGCCTTTGGTGCCTTTGGGACAGAGGGCTGTCACTTCTTCAATCCGGACCACCCCACGTACCTGCGCATTGCGGCCATCGCCCGCCTGCGAAACCGGCAGGACGCCATCGGCAAAACGCTGCGCCGGGGGCACCTTTTCCCGCGAGAGACCTCGTTCGTCAGCTACCCGTTTGCCATCCACGGACCAGAGGAGTTGGTCGCCTGGTCACAGCTCTTCTTTGAGACAGAGGTGTTGATGGCACTCAATCCTCATGGCTATGAAGATCGGGGAGCGGAGGTGACTGTGGACGCTTCCCTGCATCCTGACGGCTCCACCATGACCGTCTTGTACAGGGGCGACTGGGACGATGCCGAACTGCGCACACCGCCACAGGATCAGACTGTCACGGTGCGGCATCGGGATGGGCGGGCGACCGTCCGCATCGATCTCCCCGCCTCGGGCATGGCCATACTAGCCTGACCTTATGTGGCAGACTGCCCCGGCATAAGGTGGAAGGTAGAGTTCGAGACCTTGCGCATCAAGGGACACTGCCGGGTCCGTACTGAGCACCAATTCCACTTCCTGCCACTTGCCGAGGGGGACTGTGGTCTCATGGGAGCCGTTATTGAGGACGACGGCGTAGGGACCACAAGCATAGGCGTAGAGGCCCGCACCATCGTCAGTGATCAGCCCCTGGCGCGGCAGGCTCCACACTCCCGGAGCCTGCCTACGGAACGCGATCAGGTCTTGGTAGAACGCCAACAGAGAAGCGTCTTGCTCGTTGCCCCAGGACATTGGCAATCGAGCCTCTTCCAGTCTGCCCACCGGCTCGAGTTGGCTCAGCCCAACCTCGGTCCCATAGTAGATGATCGGCGGTCCCGGCAGCGTGAATTGACACAGGGCTGCCAGGCGCAGCCGTCGCTTGTCGCCATCCACTCTCCACAGGAAACGGTTCATGTCGTGATTATCCAGGAAGCTGGGCAGGACCAGGCTGCTGTCAAAGTAGGCAAAGTGCTGCTGGAGGTACTTGTCGAACTCGCTGACGCTCAGGGTACCCAAGGCGAAGAAGGCTCGTAAGGCTTCCAGCAATCCAAAGTCGAGACAGCCATCCATGCGCCCAGCAAAGGAGCGAACGAACGATGGAGTCTCGGTGATTTCGCCCAGAGTGACACTGTTGGGCTTGGCGGCGCGGGTCCTTGCTCGGAAGACCGACCAGAAGGCGTGGGTTGCGCCGTGGGCGTGATCCAGCCGGAAACCATCCACGCCCCGCTCCAGCCAACGCTGGGCATGCTCGATCAGATAAGCTCGGACTCCAGCCTGATCTGTATTGAATCTGGGCTGGCTCGGCACATCATAGAAGCAATCGTATTCATCGGGCCAATCTACGAAGCGAAACCACCGGAAGGTAGAGCTCGTCCGGTCCTTTTGGGCAGTGACAAAGGCGGGGTGTTCGTTGGAACAGTGGTTGGCGACGAAGTCTAGGAGCACGCGTATCCCTCTGCGGTGTGCCTCGTCCAGGAGGATCTGGAAATCCTCATCCGTTCCCAATCTGGGCTCAACGCTGCCATAGTCGGTCGGATCGTAGCCATGGTGCGATGGACTGGGAAAGATCGGGGTGAGCCATAGGCAGGTGATTCCCAAGTCGCTCAGGTAATCCAACCGGGACGTGATGCCCTTTAGCGTCCCGCCGTAGAAACCTCCGCGGCCAGCGGGTGTGGCGAACTCTGCACCCGGGTTGGGCGCAAAGCGATCGACAAAGATCTGGTAGGTGACGGCTTCCCGCAGCCATACAGGGATTTCCTCACGGTCTATGTAGAAGCCGTAGATATGTGGCCGCTCCAGTCTGTTGAGGTGCTCCAGAAATCTGGTGTCAAAGTCGTCAAGATTGTCGGCGAACAATGGCCCGCTTGTGTCAAAGGTCGGGCTATTGATGACTTTGCCGGTTGGGGTCTTGCCCTGGATCAGGTACTGAACGTGCGTGCCATCCGGCTGCCCCGGGATCTCTGCCGACCAGGTCTCGAGATAGCACCACTGCAAGGTGTCCCATTCAATGGCAGTCCGGTGCATGGGGACGCTTGTACTGGTCGAACCCTGGGCGTCAGCAGGAAGCGTGCCATCTGTGGAGTACAAGAGCCTGACCTCCTCCACAGCCACATCGGCGCCTACCCGAACCGAGATGGTTATCGGCTCATGCGGTCTCGGGTCCGGTGGAACCAACGTCGAATCGTGGTAAAACCCTACTCTCGCCAGTCGGGCTCGTCTCAGGCGCCCTTCTTTGGTAGACAGGGGCCCAAACAGGAATTCGGACAGTGGCGATGCTTCCTGAGTCATTTCGTTCGTCCAAAGACACCGAGTTGTCCACTCCAATTGTCCATCTCAAGGCATCATAGCATACAACCCTCGTTTTCTCAACTTCGGGTTCTGGCTGTCCTATTTACCTCGGCAAGGTGGCAGCGATGCAATGGCATGCTTGGCAAACGCAGACGCCACGTTGGGAAAGGGATAGGGTGCAAGATGGAACGCCGTAGCAGAGCAGTTGGGCATAGGCTGTGCACTTGTCGTGCCTTGTCTGCTGAGTACTAGACACCTGGCTGCGACAACGAAGGCTTTGGTTGCTTCCGAATATGCGCGTGGCGTCCAGTTGCCCCCTACCTCCGACAAGAGGACATTTAGCCATTGCCCGGAAGCACAGATGCTACTACCTGAAACAATACATCCATCCAGAACTAGCTGATGCCGAAAAAGCAAAGCCGTCTCCGCCTAGTACCACAAGCCTCCAGCCGTCGTTTCCGAAAGCGTCCGCGAACATCTCCTCAATAGCTCACATGCAGCAGAGGACGCTTTGCCCTTTGAGAACATCAACGATCTGCTGCTGCCCCGTGTTTTTGCCTTTTTGTGCGGGGCATCGTTTTTCTATGTTGTCAGATAGGTCATCGCCGCCTGGATCACTTCTGTTTCCAACTGGGCTTTCTCTACTTGACCGAGGGCCGAGACACTGTGATACAACGTCAGCGTCCCATTGACGATACCAAAGACCATCACCGCTGCCAGGGTCGGGTCACGCTCGATGCACTGCCCACGCTCGATGCCCAATTGGATGAGCCGCGAGAGATGCTCCAGGGTCGTGGTCGTTTTCTGCGAGTTGACCCGCCAGGACGTGGCGCTCCGCCAGGCCAACTGGTAGAGCCTGGGGTATTCTTGCGATACCTGGATAAACCACCCCAGCGATGCACGCACCTCGACCAAGGCATCGCCGGTCTCGGCGCGGCGCAGCGATTCGGCAAAGAATGCTTCCATCGCTTCGAATCCACGCTCGCGGAGCGCCTGGATGATCGCGGCCCGGTTCTCAAAATAGCTGTACAAGAGCATATGCGACACGCCAATACGATCGGCGATCTTGCGGATGCTCGCCCCCTCCAGCCCTTCTTGCCGCACCAACTCGAGAGTTGCATCGAGAATGCGTCCCCGCATCTCTTTGATTTCTTGTTCTGTCTTTTTGGCTCGTGGCATTCCCCCCCCCCAATACCCGCAAAACTTTAGTCTAATTGGGTCAGTGATTTCTGTTTGGTCATGGTGGATTGTACCTTGAATTCTCGCCGTTCGCCAATCACTTGAACTGGGAATTGTATTCGATCGCTTCAATCAAGATCTTTAGCGCTTCTTCCGAGAAAGACGAGTGCACGATCGTATCAATTTCTGCGTCGTAGAGAATGTTAACCCAGGTGAGGGCACATAATTCGTGCATCAAGCGGCCGCCATGACCGATCTTGTCGTCGACGAAAAGCGCTGTTTCATCTTTCCCGACCAATTGCTCGATGTCAGGGAGTTCACCGGCACTAAAGGCGAACTTCATATCCGCGGTGATCTTCCCGTAATTGATAAAGTAGATCTGATTGTTTGGGTAGATTGCGCGCAACTCTTCTATGATCTCGAAATTTCGTTGGGCACTTTGCTCGGTCAGATCAGCATACTTTTGATCTTCCATGCTGGGACCGCGGGGGGTCCAAATTTGCCCGATATAGAAACTCGTGTTCGGATTATGGGTGAGCGCCAGATCGATCCACTGCTGGAAATCACTAAGGGCCTTTTCCTCATCCGGGGTGGTGGCAATGGGCATGCCAAAAAGATCGATATCACCATTGGCTAATATTGCTTCGGCCTGTTGTCTGTTTTTTTCATTCTCCCACATTTTACCAGGAGACCCTGATTGTCCCGCTGAAAATATGAGCTCTGCCTGATGAGC
>JASFHU010000068.1:0-11813 GCA_050123055.1 Anaerolineae bacterium | reverse complement strand
CTGTCCTTCCTGTCCCTGTTCGGGAACCTGCGGCAACACCAGCACGTCGCCTTCTGCCAGACCCTCCAGGATCTGGGTGTGGCTTTCGTCCCGGAGACCGATCTGCACTTCCAGGCGCTCGGCCGTGCCCGGGGTAGTCTGGCGGTTGACATAGTAGCGGCCCGCCTCCCGGTCGGCTTCGACGGCCCGGTTGGGCACCAGCAGCACACCCTCAGCGCTGGCTACCACGACGTCCACGTCGGCCGTCATGCCCAGCCGGATGGGCAGTGCCTGCCCCGCCTCTGTCTCGGGTACGAAGCTGATCTCGACGCCGTAGGCCACGGCGCCGCCCACGTCGCTCGCTGCCGGCGCGATGTAGGTCACGGTCCCGGCGATCTCCTCACCCTTCAAGGCGTCGAAGGAGAGGTGGGCTGGCTGCCCTTCTGCTATCGCGGCGACGTCCACTTCGTCGACGTTCACGTCCAGGATCAGCGGCTCAATGGCGACCAGCACCAAGGCCGGCGTCCCAGGGGAGGCCCATTCCCCTTCGTTGACGTTCACGGTCGCCACCACGCCCCCAAAGGGAGCCGTGACCACCGCGTCCTCCAGTTGCGACTCGGCCTGGGCCAATGCAATGGCCGCTTCCTCCACGGCCGCTTCCTGGACCGCCACATCCTCGGCGTTGGGCCGGCTCAGCAGCGTGTCCAGGTTGGCCTTTGCCTGGGCCACCTGGGCCTCCACCGACGCGATCTCACTTTCATTCGGCCTGTCCAGCAGGGCCGCCAGCGACGCTTCGGCCTGGGCTACCTGGGCCTCGGCGGCTTCCAGTTCGCTGGCCGCCGGGTGGTTGGCTAGCGAGTCGTAGTTAGCCTGGGCTTGCTCCAACTGAATGGTGGCCGTCTGCAGGTTCAGCGACTCCTGGCGCATGGCCACGTCGGGCTTGTCCTTGACGCGGTCGTAGGCGGCCTGCGCCTGCTGTACCGAAGCCAGGGCACTGTCCACCTGCGCCTGGGCGGCCGCCAGGTCCTCCTCGGTCGGTCCGGCCTTGACCTTGTCATAGTTGGCCTGGGCGCTGTCCAGCGCTGCCTGGGCTGAGGCCACATCTTCGGCCGCCGGTCCTTCCAGCGCCTTTTCGTAGCTGGCCAAGGCACTGTCCAGTGCCGCCTGGGCCGAGGCCAGATCCTCGTCACTGGCCGGCTGTTGGGCTTGCTCCAGGCGCGCCTCGGCCGATGCCAGGCTGGCCTCAGAACGGGCGATCTGCCATTCCAGCGAGCTCGTGTCCAGCCTGGCCAGCACCTGGCCGGGCTCGACTTCCTGCCCTTCCTCGACCAGGACCTCGGTGATCTCGCCGTTGGTGGCAAAGGTCAGCGAAGCCTGCCGGTCGGGGACGACGTTGCCCGTAGCACTGACGATCTCTTCGACGCTGCCGGCCGTGACTATGGCCGTCGGTGCTGCCTTTTCGGCGATCGCAGATCCACTGCCCTGCTGTAGCAGAATGGCACCGGCCCCGACCAGGGCCAGGACCAAGATGACGACGCTTCCAATCTTGAGTACGTTCTTCATTGGGTTTTTCCCTTCCTTTCTTGTTGTGGCAAGTCTGTGACCTGCCAAACGCTCGTCTTGTCACTTATGGTTCACATCCTATCAGAGAACGGCGTCCGCCGTAAGTGCTATCTGTCAGTTCTTTGACTGTGACATGGATCAGGGATTGACAGTGACAAATGTCATGGATTGACAGAGGGTTGGGAACTTGATACAATGTTGGTCCGGATGGGCAGAGGCGGGAGGGACCTGCAGGACTTGATCTCTGAGGTTCCCTTCAACCTGCGAGGCCTGGCGGGCGGCAAATCAAGGATGGACGTCGGAGGTCGCGAACTCTTTGGCTCGTAGCAAACCTCCACGGTCCAGCAAGGAGCCAGTCATGGATCAATCATCAGCCAGACGTGATGCAATTCGGGTTTTGCGAGGGCTTATTCTTCTCCAGCTTCTTTTCCTGGGTCTGAGCCTCGTTGTCGCCCTGACAGTCTTCCGGGATATAATCGGTGTGAACCTGCTGCTGCGAGCCGCGCCCACGCTGCTGTTGGCCGTGCTTTTCCTGCCGCCCTGGCTGGAACGTCCCCTGGGCAAGTACTTTCTGGCCACCGGTCTGGGCTTGGAGGTCCTCTTTACGAGCCTGGAGACCACTTCTCGCACCTACGGGACGCAAGCAGCCGCCCTCGAGCAAGCCGGCGTCCCGCCCGGGCTCTTCGAGTCGCTGTCAATGGCTCCCAGCATCGCGCCCTTTCTGTTTGTCACCATCCCCCTGGTCCTGCTGGCCTGGGGCTATGGCCGGCAGGGCGCGCTGCTGGGCAGCACCTTCGCCGCCTTTCTCCAACTGGGCCTGGGCCTCTGGTCTTTGCCGCAAACAGAGCACCTGGTGCTCTTCCTGATGACCGCCCTGATGCGGACTGCCCTCCTGTACCTGATCCCGCTCCTCGTTGCCGTCCTGGCCGAGCGCGCGCGCAAGCAGCACGTCGCGCTGGAGACCGCCCACCAGAAACTGCGGCGCCACACATTCACGGTGGAGCAGTTGGCCGTCAGCCGCGAGCGGGCCCGAATGGCCCGAGACCTGCACGACACGCTGGCCCAGTCCCTGTCGGCGCTGACGGTGCAGTTGGGGGCGCTTCGGACCCTGCTCAAGCACGATCCTGCCGCGGCCGGGGAGGAGTTGGACGAGATCATAGAAGCCGCACGGCACGGGCTGCAAGAATCGCGCCAGGCCATTTTGTCCATGCGGTCGGGTCCTGTCGAGGAGAAGGGCCTCACCGGCGCGTTGAGCGACAGGCTGCGCAGCCTCCAGGCAAGGACCGGCATCCAGGCCGATCTACGCGTAGTGGGCCAGGCCCGCGACCTGACGGCTGAGGAGGCCGATACGCTGTTCCGCATCGCCGAAGAGGCGCTGACCAACGTCGAACGTCACTCCAACGCGCAGAGCGTACGCGTACGCCTGGAGTACGCCGCAGACTGCACGGAGATGACCATCACCGACGACGGCAGGGGCTTTGACCGGGACGGGGTCGCCACTGGCCGGTACGGCCTGGTGGGGATGCAGGAAAGGGCGAACGCGATCGGTGCCGAGCTGACTGTGAACAGCACCCCCGCTGGCGGCACCCGGATCTGGTGTGCGCTGAGGCGCTGAAACGGCGGAAGGGGAGCCGCCTCTGCCAGGTTCTCTGACAGGCTACTAGAGCTCCACCAGACCACGGCGTACGGCCGTGATCACGGCGTGGGTGCGGTCGTTGGCCTGGAGTTTGGCAATGATAACGCTGACGTAATTCCTGACCGTGCCCTCGGTCAGGTGCAGCCGGGCGCCGATCTCCCGGTTCGAAAGTCCCTCAGCCAGCAGGTGGAGCACGTCTTCCTCGCGAGGGGTGAGGGGCTCGATGACGGCGGCGCCGTCGGCCGGCCTTTCCCCGGTTGATTGGACCATCGGCGGTCCAGCCAGCCGTTGAAACTCGCCCAATACCTTGCGGGCGACCGCTGGGTCGATCAACGACTCGCCCTGCACCACCCCATGGATGGCTTCGACCAACCTATCTTCAGACGTGTCTTTCAGAAGATAGCCCCTGGCCCCGGCCTTGATCCCCTCGAAAACCAGGTCGTCCGCGTCGTAGGTGGTGAGGATAATGACGTGGGTGTCAGGCTGGCGGACACAGATCTGTCGCGTGGCGGGGATGCCGCCCAAGCGGGGCATATCTAGATCCATGAGCACCACGTCTGGCTGGAGGTCACGGGCCAGGGTCACAGCCTCCTGCCCGTCGCACGCCTCGCCCACTACCTGGATCCCCGGCGCGTACTTGAGGATCGTTGCCAACCCCTTGCGGACGATTTGCTGGTCGTCTACGAGCAAGACACGAACAAGTTCCGAGTTCATGAGTTGAGTATAACACCAAAGCGGTGGATTGCCAACTGGCTCGGATAGGGAATCGTTGTCATCTGGGCGGTAGAGATGGGGGGCAGGCAGGCTCCTCGACTTTGCATCAGAACGGGCGCGCACCTGCGCGCCCGTTCTTGTTCAGGCCTCTACCCCTGGCAACCAGGGCGTACCTCCATGATCAGCTACTTCGTCGTCACTACCACTTGCGTCGGACCCGTGCGTTCGCCTACTCTTCCGCGCCAAAGGCGGCCTTGAGCTTGGTCTCGTCCTCTTTGGACAGCGAAGTCTGCAACACCTCGGCGTCAAAGCCCTTGATCTCGTCCATCACCTTGTCCTCCGTCCAGCTCTCCACCAGCAGGAACAGGGCCGAGTGACCGACCTCGATCTTGTTGCCAACCTCTTTGATGAACCCGTCGTCGACGCCATAGTCTCTGAAAGCACCCACCACGGCGCCACTAGCCGCGCCTATGGCCAGACCCAGCCATGGCATCCAGAACAGGAGACCAATCAACATACCCTAGAACGCCCCGCCCAGAGCGCCGGATCCGACCAGGTTGACCGCCTGTTTGACCTTTACCTTGCCATCCTGCCGCCGTACAACGACGGCGGCGTCAGCCAGGTTGACGAGCTGCCGTTTTTGCAGCTCGACCATCTTGTCGCGCATCTGTTCCGCGCCTACCTCGTCTTTGAATGTGAAGACTACCAGTGTTTTCATCTTATTCTCCTTTGCTTGTTTTTGATTCTAATCGTTCTCTGATATGGTGTAGCCGATCCGGCAATGCCTGTGTCTCAACTGCCTTTGTTCGGGTTTTCCCTTTCCTTGCTCACACTGGCAGACCACTGGCCTGCCAGATGCTCGCCTTGTCTCACATAGTTCATATCCCACCAGAATTTCGTGCCCATTGTAAGTGCCATCCGTCAGTTCTTTGACTGTGATAGAGGTCAGGGATTGACGGTGACAAATGTCATGGATTGACAGAAAGCGGGGGCGGTGGTACAGCGTCTGTGCCGGAGGGAAAAGGAGACGGTATACGCTATCACTCCGAGTCCAGAGCAAGCTGAGAAAGGAATCCCGCTGAACGAGCTTGATCCGCTGTTGCATGACCCCAACATTGAAGGAACTCTCCCAATGGCCTTCCACATTGCAGCATGGAGGCAGTGGAGGAGCAAATGAAGCAATCAGCGCCCAAGAAAGCCGGATTCTCTCCTGCCCGGTTGGGTCGGATAAACAAGCGTATGCAATAGTACGTGGACGGAAGCCTTCCTGTCAGTATGGTAGCGCTGGTGGATCGTGGGGGCGATACGGTGGGACATTGGTCGAACCACAGGAACTCAACCGGTATGGAAGTATTGTTGCCGGATGTTTCGCGTTACCGAGCCAACAAAGCCACAGATGACGGTTTCAACCCGGGCTTGATGAAAACGTGAGGTATCCAATCCGAACTCTGCCGGTGGCACAAAACGAATGGCCAATTCCTCTTTCCCCAAACCGATGTCTTCTACGGGGTAGTGCGTTGTGTACCAGTGAGGGAGGTGATCCGGGGCCGGTTCTTGATTCCTCTCCATGCGGACCGCAAAATGGCTCTCTGGGTACCAGATTCGATAGCGAAGTGAGTCTTGGGGATGCCAGTCAAACCACCAGTTGATCATGTCGCTCGTGGCGTGAGTGAATTCGATCCGGACCGCCACAAAGAAACTGCCATTGGGCAGACGGCAGTGTCCATTCTCTAGCGGCAAGTAACCGGGCAGGAGCAGGTCGTTGATGTCTTCAAAGGGCAACGCATCTTCTGGTGCATGTGAGCGATGAAGGAGATGCTCGCGGACGATTTCGGGAATCACGGCTGGAGGCTTGTGGTAGTATGCGGCGTACGGCTTTGCCTTTTCGGCTTCAGCTAGTTCTGGTCGGGCCACCATTGCTGCCCTCCATGGGAGATAACAGCGCACAACGCATCTGTAGAAGCGCCAATACCTTGCCCATTCCAGGGATTTCCTGTTCACTATCTGTTGGTGCGACGCTCTGCCGAACTGATTGACATCGTATCACAGTCCCGTCCCTTGGGCAAGTCCCGATTCCGGGAGACTCGCCTAGAGTGTCAGATGGCTGGTTGGCGCAATCTGCGAGTATGATGGCGCGCTGTGCTATTGCATGATCGTCTGCCGCATGCTATACTAGCCTCAACAAATTGCGACGCTAAGGAGAACCATCATGCAATCGATCGTCATCACAGGGGCAAGTACAGGCATCGGCAAGGCCACCGCCAAACACTTTGCAGACCAAGGCTGGAAAGTTGCCGCTACCATGCGAACCCCCGAGAAGGAAACTGAGCTAACAGAAATTGACAATGTCTCTGTCTATCAACTGGATGTGAGCGACCCGGCATCCATCGCCAGCGCAACACAGCAGATCATCAGTGACTTTGGCCGGGTGGATGCCCTCCTCAACAACGCGGGGTACGGCTCCTACGGGATTCTTGAGGCCACACCCGAGGAGAAGATCCGCCGGCAGTTTGACGTCAACGTGATCGGCCTGCTGCTGGTCACCCAGGCCTTTTTGCCCAATATGCGTGAAAATGGTGCGGGGGTCATTGTGAATGTATCGTCGGTGGGCGGAAAAGTCACCTTCCCCCTGGGCACGCTCTACCATGGCACAAAGTTCGCCGTGGAGGGCATGTCAGAAGCTCTGGCGTACGAGCTAGAATCCATTGGTATCAAGGTGAAAGTCGTCGAACCCGGCGGCGTCAAGACCAACTTTGGGACGACCTCCTTTCATTTCAACGTTGAGGGCAGCCCCGAGGCCTATATGCCGCTCGTTGAAAAGTTCGTAGCGGGCATGCAGGCAAGCGTTCCGGCATCCGAGGCAAGCGACATCGCCGAGGTGATCTATGGGGCAGTCACCGACGGCACCGATCAGCTCCGCTACATTGCGGGCCCAGATGCCGAGCAGTTGATCGGCGCCAGAACGCAGATGGTCGACGCTGACTTTACTGCCATGATGAAGAAACAACTGGGACTGTAGATTCTCAAGATCGGTAGGAAAGGTATCCATCCGTCAATGCGATGGATACCTTCCGTTCAACGAGGCTATTCCTGTCAGGAAAGCTAGAATAGGGAGGCTATGATGCCAAAGACTTTGATGTGTGATCCAAAACTGTTCGAAAAGGACTTCAGTGGTCATGTCTATGTCGTAACGGGAGCCAACTCTGGTTCAGGGTTCGCTACCACAAAGCAACTGGCCAAACAGGGTGCCATTGTGGTGGGCGCCTGCCGCCGCGTTGATGCTGGGAAGGAAGCTTTTTCTGGATTGGAGAACCTGAGTGGTTCGGTCGAAATCATGGAACTTGATCTCGCCAGCCTCGCCTCAGTCCGGCGTTTTGCTGATGCGTTTCTGGCCAAGTACGAGCGGCTCGATGGCCTCGTTAACAACGCTGGGGTCATGCACACAGCCGAAGGCAGAACCGAAGATGGGTTTGAAACCCAATTCGGGATCAACTACCTCGGGCACTTTTTGCTTACAGAACTCCTGTTGGATACGCTGCAAGCAAGTGCACCAGCACGCATCGTAAACGTTTCGAGCGTGGCGCATGCTGGTATGAGCGGGATCTATGGCGAGATCGACTTTGATGACCTGCACTTTGACAAGAAGGAGTATCATGCCGGCCAGGCATACGCCAACTCCAAGCTGGCGAATGTCCTCCATGCACTGGACCTCTCCCGGCGACTGGAAGGCACGGGAGTCTCTGCCTTCTCGGTTCACCCGGGCTGGATCCGCTCGAATCTGGCCCAAGGTCCGCTAAGGTTCGTACAGAATGTCCTGCTGCGGCCCTTTAGCGGACTGCTGGGCACGATGTCGTGGTTTGAAGGTGCACAGAGTTCTCTCCACTGCCTGCTCGATGATGACGCGCCGAACCACAGCGGTGAATACTATAGCCAGAACAGCATCCTCTATCCCAATAAGGAAAACCGGCCCGGCGGATGGCCGATGCCCTCACCCCATCCGCAGGCCCGCGATACGGAACTCGCCGAGAAGCTCTACCACGTCAGCATGGAGTTGGTCGGCCTCAAGCAACCATCTGGACCATAGGGGTTGATGACCGGTACGAAGAGTATCCATCGGTTGTGCTGATGGATACCTTCGCCTCTTGTAGATAATCCGGCTTGGGTACAGTCTGGCATAGCATCCCACCATGTGAAGCTGATCTGGAAGAAGGGGAAGCCACCATGGACAATCGCAGATACGCAATTGAGACGGGTTTGCAGGTACTCTTCAAGGATATGGGCATTTCGCCGCAGGATGTTCTGCGCCATGCGAGGTTGCCTCTCGATCTGCTATCACGCAAGTCACCGAGGATTACGGGTGAGGAATACTTTAGGCTATGGGATGGGCTGGCAGCTGTCGTGCGTTACAATCCCACCTTCCCACTTGACTTTGCGACGAGTACCACACCCGAAACATTCAGCCCGCCGGTATTCGCCTGTTTCTGTAGCCCGAACCTCAATGTGGCAGCGAATCGAATCGCGTATTACAAGCCACTTGTCGGTCCAATCCGTCTGACCGTTCAGGCAATCAGCGAAGGCACCTCCATCAGAATCGGGGCGTTGCCAGAATATGGTGAATTGCCACCCAGCTTGGTGGCAATGGAACTGGCCTGGTGGGTGCATATGCCGCGCCTGGCAACTCGTGAGCACCTTGTGCCCCTAAGGGTCCATGCCACGGTGGATATTCCAGAGAAGGCTGTGTATGAAGAGTACTTTGGGGTGCGCCTCACCAGATCGGGCTTTAGTGGCGTGACGTACTCGGCACAAGACGCGGAGCGCCCTTTCCTCACCGCTAGCGACGCCATGTGGTCAATCTTTGAGCCACAACTCAATCAACGAATGCAGGATTTAAGCCAGAATTCGACCTACACTGACAAAGTACGGGCTTGCTTAATGGAAATCATCGCCAGTGGGCAATACAACGTCGGCGATGTTGCATCACGGTTGGCCGTCAGTCCACGTACTCTGCAACGCCATCTACGCAACGAAGGCACGAGCTTTCAGCAAGTGCTAGATGGCTTGCGTGAAGAATTGGCGCGCAATTATCTGGCAAAATCAGAGTACAGCAGCGGACAGATCGGATTCCTGTTGGGCTACGAAGATCCGAATTCCTTCTTCCGAGCCTTCCGTGCCTGGACGGGGCAGACGCCACAAGCCGTTCGGGCAAGTGTTCAACAATAACGCATCATCCTTGGCGAACTGAATAGCGCCACCTTCCCCTTGAAGGTGGCGCTCACCTGCTGACCTCGGGCTGGCGGCAGCATGGGTGGTTGATCCGCTCGCGTTGCCTGCGCAGGGCGTGGGGTACTGCCCACGGCTCCGGTACCTGGGCTTGGCCCTCGGTGCCTGCATCGATCTCTGTTGGTGCGCTTTGAGAATCGTCATAATCGTTCAGCCCCCGTCCTCCCCTTTGCAGTCAGCAGGCTGCGATGATGCGTAGAAGCCTAACGTTGCCCCGTAGGGAAACCCGTCAAGAAAACGCGTCATATATCTGCTGATTACAAGCTATTTCTGGGCCTGCTGCCCTCTTGACAAGAACTATTTTACGGTGTATAGTATACGCTGTAAAGAATGGAGGGTCACATGGCACCAGCCATAAAGACAGAACAGGAAATCAAGGAGATGCGGGAACGCATTCTCGATGCAACCATCGAGTTGGCCCGGCAAGAAGGGCTGGAGGGAGTGAGCATCCGCAAGATCGCCGAACGTGTTGGCGTGTCGCATATGCTCTTGTACAGCTATTTTGAGAACCGGGCCGCGATCATCCAGGCGCTCCGCGACCGCGGGTTCCAACAGATGGAAGTCGCTTTCGCTGAATCGCTGCGCCGCGCCGAGACTGGCGACGCGTTGGTCGAGGTGCGTGCATCGCTGGGTCGGTTCATCCAGCTATCGCGGGAATACCCAAGGCTCTACCAGTTGGCCTGGCGGAGCGCCACGTCTTGGGGGATCGACTCGCAGCATATGACCACGATGCTGGAGCATCTTTCACGGCTCATCCAATTGGGCATCGAGCGCGGGCAGTGCATCGAGCGTGACCCGGCCCTGGCCGCGGTGATGGTCTTTGGCATCGTCAATGGCACACTGCTGATGTATCACAGTGTCTCGGCCCTCGGTCAAACAGAGCAGGCCCAGGTGGAAACCGAAGTGATCCAGGCGGCAATGACCTATCTGACAAAGTAGAAGAACGTAGCAGATGAAGGCCTTGCTGGAATAGATGAAGGCCGAGTCACGTGAAAGGAAAATGCAACACATGCGGAAGAGTGTCAGTCTACTCAGTCTACTCAGTCTACTCATTCTAATCATGGTTCTGGTATTGACGGGTTGTTCTGGCGCGCCAGAAGATGCACCGTGCGTTGAGGGCGTTGAGGTTGAGATCATGACAACAGAGGCGGGTGTGGAATTCGTCCGCACACCGGATGCATGCTTCAAAGACCTCCCTGATTGGCCATATGAGCCACAATACGTTGAGATCGATGGTTTGCGCCAGGCCTACGTCGATGTTGGCCCTGCCGATGCAGAAGAGACTGTGCTACTGCTGCACGGTCAGCCATCATGGTCGTATCTCTACCGCAAAATGATCCCAGTTCTCGAGCAAGCCGGACATCGCGTGATCGCCATGGATCACGTCGGCATGGGGCGGTCTGATAAACCCATCGACCCGGACTACTACACCTATCAGGTTCATGTTGACCGTCTGGAAACCTTTATGCAAGAGTTGGGGCTGGATGACGCCAAGCTGACCATCTTTGTGCAGGACTGGGGCAGCCTAGTCGGGCTGCACCTGGTTGGCACTCATCCAGACTGGTTCGATCGGGTAGCAGTCGGCAATGGTTTCCTGCCGACCTTTGAAGAAGGAAGCGTCCCCTTCGAACTACCAAGTATTCCCATACTAACCCGCCAACTCTTCTATAGGAATATCGCAAATATGCCTGAACAACAGCCTGCGTTCTATGATGATGATGGCAATCTTCTTGAGGGGGGAAGTGACTATTTCGGCCTCTGGATCGACTACTCCCGCAATGATAGACGGTTTCAAGCATCCCAGATTCTGGAAGCGATGACCTATTTCGACCTCTCAGATGAGGAATTGGCTGCATACGATGCGCCCTTCCCATCCCGCACCTTTATGGGTGGACCGCGTGCCTTTCCTGGCCTCGTCAACCAGCTTCCCGGTGTGACCGATGCTGCCTGGGAGGGTCTGGGAGAATTCGACAAGCCTTTCCTGACCATCTGGGGGGGCAATGATCCTGGAAATCTGGGGCGGCCCGAAACGCAGCAGGCACTACTTGACCATGTGCCTGGGACTGAAGGCTGGGATCATGTTCGTCTGCCAGATGCCAGCCACTTCTTACAGGATGACCAGGGTGAAGAGATAGCCCGTCGCATGACCGAATTCATCGCAGCTACAGCGCAAGACTAGTGCTCACAGTCAGGACAGTTGCTGCTTGCTAGGGAGACAAAGAATGCCAACGCACATGCTTACCAGCGATGTCCATCGTCACCAACTGGATCGTCGTGATTTCCTCAAGGTTCTGGGTTTTACTGCCGCAGGCGCCTTGCTGACCCAAGGCTGCAGCTTCAAGCCTGGAACGGATATCAAAGACCAAGCCGTCACCCAGATCACGGACCAGTGGCAGCGGGTCGCGCTTGCAGGTGTACAAAACGGCGCCGAGGAACGGATTCTGATCAGCGCAGTCAAGGATGCGGCACAGAGTGCTACGGATTTTGGCTGGCTCTCTAAAGGGGATGCGGTCCTGATCAAACCGGCGCTGAACTCGGGAAACCCCTATCCTGCCACAACAAGCCCTGCGGGCATAGGGGCGATGGTAGAGCTCCTCAAGGAAAAGGGGGCAGGACGGGTTATCGTGAGTGACATGTCGGG
>JASFHU010000067.1:0-11914 GCA_050123055.1 Anaerolineae bacterium | reverse complement strand
CAAGGTGGTCTTTGTGACCGGGGATGCCGGCGGAGGAAAGTCAGCCCTGATCCAGGAGTTTGCCGATCGGGCCCAGGCTGCCCACGCCGACCTGGTGATCGCCGGTGGGCACGGCAATGCGCATACGGGTGTGGGGGATCCGTACCTGCCCTTCCGGGAGATCCTGTGTCTGCTGACCGGCGATGTCGAGGCGCAATGGGCAGCGGGAGCCATGACTAGAGAGCAGGCCCTGCGCTTGTGGAGTACGCTCCCAGTCGCGGCACAGGCGCTGGTGGAGGTTGGTCTCGATCTGATCGACACCTTTGTCCCGGGCGCTGCCCTGGCTGACCGCGCTGCGGCCTGTGTACCCGCCGGTCAGGACTGGCTGGTACGTCTGGCTGGCTTTGTGGAACGCAAAGAGACCGGTTCCCTAACGCCAAGCTTGCAGCAGAGCGATCTGTTCGAGCAATATACCAGGGTGGTTCAGGCCCTATCACGCCAGGTTTCCCTGGTGCTCGTCGTCGACGACCTGCAGTGGGCCGATCTGGGCTCCATTGGCTTGCTCTTCCACCTGGGCCGGCACCTGGCAGGCAGCCGGATCCTGCTCGTGGGGGCTTACCGGCCCGAGGAGGTGTCCATCGGCAGGGAAGGAGAGCGCCATCCGTTGGAGCCGGTGGTGAACGAGTTCCAGCGCGATTTTGGGCAGATGACCGTGAGCCTCGGTCGTGCCGAGAGCCGGGAGTTTGTGGATGCCTTGCTGGACAGCGAACCGAACCGGCTGGGGTTCGCCTTCCGTGGGATGCTCTACCGGCAGACCCATGGCCACCCTCTATTCACTGTCGAACTGCTGCGGGGCATGCAGGAGCGGGGGGACCTGGTCCGGGACGCCGAGGACCGGTGGGTTGAGGGACCGGCGTTGGATTGGGAGACGCTGCCGGCGCGGGTAGAGGCAGCCATCGCCGAGCGTATCGGCCGCCTGGCCCAGCCGCTGCGGGCTGCGCTGCGAGTGGCCAGTGTGGAGGGCGAGGTGTTCACCGCCGAGGTGCTGGCCCGGGTCGTGGGAACCGGCGAGCGAGAGATGGTGCAGCGCTTGAGCAGCGAGTTGGATCGCAAACATCGCCTGGTACGCGCGCAGGCTATCGAGCGCCTGGACGCGCAGCGAGTGTCCCGCTACCGGTTCAGACACAACTTGTTTCAGCAATACCTGTACGATAACCTCGACCAGGTGGAACGGTCGTATCTCCACGAGGATGTGGGGAACGTACTGGAGGCACTGTTTGGAGATAGGGCCAGCGGAACCGCAGAAGCCGCGGCGACCGCTGGCGTGGCAGTGCAGTTGGCACGACACTTTGAGGAAGCCGGGATCACAGAAAAGGCGATACGCTATCTACACCAGGCCGGAGACAGGGCCGTACAGCTTTCCGCTTATCAGGAGGCAGTCGCCCACCTGTCCAGAGGGTTGGCCTTGCTCATCGCCCTGCCGGACCCTGGCGACGCGGAGAACCGCCTGGCGCGCGCTGAGCAAGAACTCGCCTTGCAAATCTCCCTGGGCCTGGCCTGGAAGTCGAACATTCCGAGTCCCGAAGGGGAGAAAATCCTGACCAGGGCCCGCGAGCTGTGCCAGCAGACCGGCGAGACATCTCAGTTGTGCCGGGTTTTGGGTGAGCTGTCGATCTTTCCCTATGTGCGGGCCGAGTATCGGACGGCGCGCGAGCTTGTAGAAGAGGCACTCAGCCTGGCCCAGCAGGCTGGGGATCCGCTGCTGGTGGCATTGCACCACTGGCATGTGGGATATGTTCTGTTCGGTCTCGGAGAATACCTGGCAGCCCGAGCTCACTTCCAGCAGGTGATCTCCTTTTACGTACCTCGCGAGCATCACCATTCCCTCGTGGCCCTGCGTGGCTCCGACGCGGGTGTGAGCGCTTTGGCCTACGATGCCTGTTGCCTGTGGTGTCTCGGCTATCCCGAACAGGCTGAGGTACGAAGCCAGGAGGCGCTGGCCCTGGCTCGAGAGCTGGACCATCCATTCTCGTTAGCCGATGTCCTCTGTTTTGGCGGCTGTGTGCTCGATAGGATGCGCCGGGATACGCAAGCACTCAGGGAACATGCACAGGAGATGGTGCGGGTATCGGAAGGTGTGGGCCTCGCTTCTTTCTTGCCGACGGCCACCTGCTTCTTGGGAGAGGCGCTGACTAGACGGGGACAGGTTCAAAAGGGGATAGCGCAACTGCGCGAGAGCCTGGCGGCCAGGCAGTCGCTGGGTGTTCGGTGTTACGCGTCAGGATTTCTTGGCGCCCTGGCCGGGGCACAGGGAGAGGCAGGTAAGCCAGGGGAAGGACTGGCCACCCTGGGCGCGGCGCTGGCCATGGTGGAGGAAACCGACGAGCGCTACTGCGAATCGGATCTTCACCGGCTGCGGGCAGAGCTGCTGCTCCTGCAGGGCGATGAGGTGGAGGCCGAAGCCAGCCTTCAGCTCGCCATCGAGGTAGCGCGCCGCCAGGAGGCCAAGTCCTGGGAGCTGCGGGCGATCACGAGCCTGGTCCGCCTGTGGCAGAGACAGGGTAAGGTAGCTGAGGCCCGCCAGGTGCTGGCCGGCATCTATGGTTGGTTCAGCGAAGGGTTCGACACCCCGGATCTGAAAGAGGCCCGGGAGCTCCTTGAAGAGATCACCTTATGAGTCAGTCAACTTTTTCGTTCCCGGTAGGGTATCATCCCTTCCACAAAGACAGGCACATGAACTTCCAGATCAATCGCTGGTACTCACTTGGCTATTGGACAAAGGAGGAGGCACAGCGGGCGGGCGCAGGCGTCCAGGGGCTGAGCGACTGGAAGCGCGAGATGGTCGCACTGGCAGAGCAGTTGACGGCCGAGGAGCGCGAGCTTGCGGCCGCCTTTGGCTACCGCGCGGCCGAGTTCTTGACCCATCCCCACGATGCGGACAAGATCCCCCTGTACGACCAGTTCTGCGATCGCTTTTACGCGGCGGTCCAGGATGGGCAGATGGAGCGATGCTCAGTTCCCTACCAAGACACGTCGCTGCCGGCCCTGCGTTTTTCACCGGAGCAGAGCCGGGGGACCATCGTCATCCACGGGGGACTGGATTCCTTCATGGAGGAGTTTTACTCGATCGCCTGCTACCTGGTCGACGCTGGCTATGAGGTGATCCTGTTCGAGGGTCCCGGCCAGGGGGCCGCCTTGCGCAGGGGCAACCTGACCATGACCCACGAGTGGGAAAAGCCGGTGGCCGCGGTGCTCGACCATTTCGAGTTCGTCGATGTCACCCTGGTTGGCGTCTCCCTGGGCGGTTACCTGGCGCCGCGGGCGGCCGCTTTTGAGGAGCGCATCACGCGGCTGGTTGCCTTTGATGTTTTCATCTATGATCAGCACGGTAGTGGCCTCCAAGGAGCGGCCTACAAGCTCTTCCTGAGGTATCCGGCGTTCTACAACTGGGTTGCCCGCGCCGCCATGCGCCGGAGTGTAAATGCTGACCATGTCATCAACCAGTGGCTGTACATCACTGGCACCCGCACCCCGGCCGAATGGATCGCCCTTGTCCAGGATTATTCCGTCTCGGACATCGCTTCGCGGGTACGCCAGGACGTGCTGCTGTTGGCCGGCGCAGAGGACCACATGATCCCGCTCCAGGAATACCACAAGAACATGAAGGGCTTGACCAACGCCCGCTCGCTGACCGGCCGGATCTTTACTGCAGAGGAGCAGGCGCAAAATCATTGCCAGGTCGGCAACCTCAAGCTGGCCCTGGATGTCATATTGCACTGGATTGATGAAAAGAGCTCAGCAGCATAGATGGTGCCGCGAGTGTATTGGCTGAGGTACCCGGCGTGACACCCGGTGGAGATTTGGAGGTCTATCGATGACGATACTCGGAGTGGTAGGTGTTGTGGCCGCTGTACTTATAGCTGTGATCATTCTCTATCTCGTGGTGGTGATCTTTGCCCCGGGCTTTACGGTTCCCAAACAGCCGCTACAAAGGCCAGAGCCAGCAACCAGGGAAGGGGCGGGCTCGGCGTCTGAAAAGCCGCCCGCGTCAAGAAGAGACGCAAGCTTTGACGTGGGCGGCAACTCGGTGAGCGCCTGGCTGTATCTGCCCGACGACCTTTCGGCGCCGGTTCCTTGCATCGTGATGAACCATGGCTTTGGGGGCACCAAGGACATGGCCCTGGAGGCCTATGCCTTGCGCTTTCAGCAAGCCGGTCTGGCGGTGCTTACCTACGACTACCGCTACTTTGGTGAGAGCGAGGGCGAGCCCAGGCAACTGTTCTCGATCCCAGACCAACTGGAGGATTGCATCGCGGCGATCCAGTATGTTCGCGACCTGCCAGAGGTTGACCCCGACAGGGTTGCGCTGTGGGGTACCTCTGCCGGTGGTGGCTATGGCTTGGTGATCGCTGCTCAAGATGAAAGGATCGCCTGTGTCTGCGCCCAGTGCTCGGCGCTGGACAGTGAAGAGGCTGGCAAGCTGGCCTTGGAGAGAGAGGGGCTCGGCTTCTTTCTCCGGCTTTTCGTGCATGCCCAACGGGATAAGGGACGGTCCAGGTTTGGGCTTTCAGCCCATCGAATCCCCATCGTCGGGAAACCGGGCAGTACCGCCATGATCACAGCGCCCGGCGCCTTTGAGGGCTACTCGATGCTGGCCTCGGGGGGTCTCATCAATCAGGTCTGTGCCCGTGTTCTGCTGATGACCCATGGCTACAACCCCATCGATCATGTCGAGCAGGTGCGGTGCCCGGTCCTGCTGCAGTTTTGCGAAAAGGACAACCTGGTGTCAATGGGTTCGGGTTTGAGGAGTGCCGAGCTGTTGGGCGAGTATGCTCAGGTGAAACAGTATCCCATTGGTCACTTTGACATCTATTTCGGAGAGCACTTTGAGCGGGCCGTCAGGGATCAGATCGAGTTCTTTGAGAAACATCTCTGAGCGCTGTTGCTTCTATCGAGGCAAAACTATAGGGTCCTCCTTTGAGCTGTGTATGAGGGCTCGAGTTATCCTGAAGGGCCAGGATAATGGTGCCAAGGTTAGGCCGGCACCCACTCCGGCTCGGCTTCCTCTTCTCGATCCACGTCGACCAGATTGTCGGTCCAATCGAGCTCTGGGGGATTTACGCGGGTAACCTCCAAGTCGGTGCCGCAGCTATCACAGAAAGCTGCCTGTCCAACCCAAGGCTTGCGTCCCAAGTAGATCCGGGCTCCACAGTCCAAGCAGTAGGCAATAGCCATGTACGATACTCCTTCCCGTGCCTATTGGGAAAAGACCAGTTTACCGTCCATTTGAGAGAGGGGTATGGCCGAGAAAGGTGGGTCGATCCCGCTCAGTCGAACTCTGTTTCGTCGTCGTCCCCTTCCCACATCCAGTAGAATTCCATAGGATCGGCGCTCACGATTTCCAACTGTGTTTTGCAGTGAGGGCAAGTCACTACCTGCCCCACAACTGCGCGTTTCAAGAAAATACTGCCATCGCAATCCAGGCAGTATGCAACGGACCTGTTCGTCCTCCTCGTCATGGGGACAAGTCCACCACAGAATCGGTCGTCCCAAACGGGTTGTCCTCAAAGTCGTCGGCATACCAATCGTTGAGCCACCGCTTCCCATCGAGTAGATAGCGGAAGCGATAGCGCCGACCTGCTTCCAGTTCCACGCTAGCGACCCAGTCCGCATCCAGACGGCGCTGAATCATGGGGGTGGCGGTGGCATCCCAACTGTTGAAATCACCTAAAACGCTAACTCGATCGGCGTGTGTCGTGTAGGGTAATGTGAAGGTCACGCGGACCTGTCCGTTGCCCGGGGTCGACTTTTTATGGAGCACAGCGTTCCTCCCCCCTCAAAGGTCCGCAACACGGATTCCCACGGCAATAATCGGAACAAGATCCTGACACCGTAGGAATCCGTGTGCGCTAGTTTTCGCTACCTGGGACATCCACGACGAGCGGAGTGCCCGAAAGTCCTACCAGTCGTCCTCCTCCTCGTCGTCCTCCTCCCAAGTCCAATCGTAGTACCAGTCGATCTCCAGTGGATCGACGCTGATCACCTCCAGGTCAGCGTCGCAGTGAGGGCAGACCAGTTTTAGCCCCAGCTTGATGTGGGGATTGACACGAATCCCTCCATCGCAATCAGGACAGTAGACACGGGCCATAGTCTAGCTCCTTTACACATACCTACGATCCGCCCAGCCTACCTGGTGGTCGTGCGAACCAGTCTACCCTGTCCAGGTATAAAGTGCATACAAAAAGGCTATCAAGAATGTATCAAGGAAGGTGTTTATGTACGATTTTTGCGATCCCCTGGTGAGATCCACAGCAAGAGCCCTATCCGCCCGGCAGAGAGGGCCCCTGGGGAATAACCTGTCCGATGCAGCCAGCGGGGTCACAACAGGAGGGGCAAAAACTCGAAACGGTCGTGTGATTCTCGCAAGAGCTATGATTCGTCGGGATCGAAAGCGTACCCCACACCGGGCACGGTGCGGATGAAGCGGGGTTTCTTGGGCTCGGGCTCTATCTTGGCCCGGAGGCGGCTGACCAAACCGCGCACCAGTTCCTTGTCACCCCGCCCGCCGTAGCCCCACACCCGCTCCACAATGATCTCAGGCGGAAGCACCTGACCTCGATGGGTCATCAGCGTGTAAATGAGTCGGAACTCGAGGTGCGTCAGGCGTTGGGACCGCCAGCCGGCCACCTCCACGGTCCGATTGGCAGCATCCAGTGTCAGACCTGCTTGACTGAGGGTGGGCAGACTCAGGAGCGGTACGGTGCCTGCTCGCCGCATCAGAGCCTGCACCTGGGCGATGAGCAGCCGGGCGCTGAACGGCCGGCAGATTACCAGATCAGCGCCAGCTTCCAGGAGGGCGCAGTGATCGTCCTCCTCCACCTGCTTGCCTATCACCACGATGGGGATCAGAGTTTCCGAGCGGGTGCGGCGGACGTGCACGAGGGGATCACCACCGAGGGCCAGTACAATCAGATCAGCGGGCCGGTCCAGCCAGCTTTTCATGGCCCGTTCGAGATCGGCCGCTGTGGTGACCGCCAGGCCGGCACGTTGCAGCACCAGTGAGAGCACCGCCCGTTCGTCGGCATTCTGCGCAAGAAGCATCGCATACATCGCCCGCATCCTCCCGGCAGACGGATTCCTAATGGCGACAAGTATAGCACCCTTCACTGGGAAAGTCAATCCAGGCGACGCATACCAGGCAGGAGTACTGGAGATCGGGGCGAAGGGCCCAACCGTTCCGCCGATCGGAGTCGAGCCTGTAATGGGTGGGCATGCATCGCAAAAACCGTATGCGACCGGCCGGGCTTGAACAGCTTTGATATGACTTTTCCATACATTTTGGACACACCTGTGCCATAGTCCTTGGCTGCCTAGTTTGTGGGCCGGCTTGGTCTGAACTGCGTGGTGCCAAAAAGCACGTAGGTCACACAGCAACGGGCTCATAATACGTGGATCAGGTCGACGACACTGACGAGGGACATTGTCAAGGACCCAACCAGGCGTTGGTCGGCATTCGAATCATGGAGGCTTTTCGTGGAAGCGTTTGTGTGGACTCTGGTTATCTTTTTTGCCCGCGTGCTGGACGTCAGCCTGGGCACAATTCGAGTTCAGCTTATCGTCCGCCGGAAAAAGATCTTGGCGGCGGCGATCGGCTTTGTAGAAGTGTTGATATTCATCGTCATAGTCAGCCGCGTCATCCGGGATATCGAGCACTGGCCTTACATGTTGGCCTATGCTGGCGGATTTGCCGCCGGTACCCTATTGGGCATGTATCTGTCGGACCTGCTGTCACGGCGCGTGATCCAGGCAACCGTCATTTGCGACGGTCCGCGAGAAGAACTCGAGGTCGCAGTGCGTGAAGCGGGCTTTGCCTTGACGCGCTATGAAGGGATAGGACGAGATGGCGCGGTGAATGTGATGGACATTGTCTGTTCGGCACAGCAGTTGGGCCACCTGATCGATGTGCTGAATCAGGCGGCCCCCAAGGCATTCCTGTACACCCACGAGTTGGCCGGCCAGTGGGGCGGATACGTCTACGGGTTCAAGGGCAAAACGTGAGTTGGTTACTCTGATACGAATCCGTACTCGGTCAAGAACAAGCTCTCATCTTGGATCAGCCCGATGCCAGGGGCGTAGGTCTTGTATTCCCTCTCCAGAGGATTGAGCGCCGTGCCTTCCCTGGTCCGCAAGCTGTTGGAAAAGGTGCCGGCTGGGGTTTCGAGTGTGTCGGTGAGACTGACAATCTCGGCCCGGTCCATGGCCACCCGGGGGGCGATCTCCTGATAGTACCTCATGCCCACTTCTGGCTCGCCGGGCATGATCAGGCCGGCCCGGGCGTCGTTCTCGCCGGCGAGCCAGGCGCCGCTGTGACTGACCAGTGCCCCATCCTGGTACATATCCACTTCTTCGCCAAAGTAAAAGACATCGTTTGTGTCAGGGCAGATGGCAAAAAAGTTCCTCGAGATCTCGATCAACTCGCCGTATTTCCATTCCTCTTCTTCGACCACACGGGTGGTGACCCCGTCCACCTCCCTGGTTTCGTCCAGAACCGTGATCTTGACCGTTTCAATCCTTCCATCCAAAACGATCTGGAAGCCGGGTTCCAAGATAAAGTACTCATTTCTGCCTGTTGGAACCAGGTCACAGTCCGAAATGCCAAACTCCTCCTGCCACTCCGAGTTGCTGGGTGGGCTGGCGGGCGGGGTGTCGGGCAGGTCCGAAGTCGGGGTACCGGGCAGGTCCAAAGTCGGGGCACCGGGCAGGCTGGCGGTCGGGGCGACGGACGGGTGCGAGGCCAAGGCGCCCGCACAGCCAGTCGCACAGAGAGCAACGATCATCAAGCAAATAATTGTTGCACGAACTGAGTTTGCCATTTTCTCTACCCTCATATCGAATGCTGGTATCTTCTCAGTAAGTCGGGGCGGGGTGTGTGCGGGCGGCAAAGCCCCCCGCACACACCCCAACATACCCGATTTATTGAAAAAATACGAGTGCTGAACGTACAGAACCTGGGCCGACGAGGCCCCGTTTGGGGTTCTCGTCTGCCCAGGCGGGCTTGGAAAATCGCTAGTTGCACAGTCTAGTGGACAGCACCTGTGTCGCGGCAGGGCTTGCCAAGAGGAAGCTTGGTCATCTAGGGACCTTCCACCGGCTCCGTCGTGCCGTACACGTCCTCGCTGACTTCGTAGGCGCTCTCCTCCAAGGCCAGCGCCGCGGCGCGGGCCTCAGCCAGGGCTTCGGCGTCGAGCCGCACAAAGTTGACCAGCTCTAGCGTCTCCTGCGAAGCGTCTTCCCCTCGCCAGCCGACCCGGATGGGACCCACACCGGGCGCATAGAATTTGAGCTGGAAGGCCCCCGGCTCTTCCGCGTTGAATTCGTCCATCACCAGGACGTCCTCGTAGCAGTCAAAGGGGACACAGTCTTCCTGGCCCATCTGATACACCTGCGCGCGGTCGGTCCACTCGACGGCGGGCGCCCAGCCCATGGCAAAGCTGGGCGTGCCCTCTTGGGGTTCGGCCGGCATCTGTATCCCGGCTTGGGCCTCTTGGACCCCGGCGATCCAGGTTGGGGCGTCGACAATCTCCCCATCCTCGTACTCTTCGGGGTGCTCGCCCAGGTACCAGATCGTGCCATCGTTGTCCTGGGCGTAGAAAGCGATCTCGCCCTCGATCAGCTCGCCATCGGCATAGTCCTCGATCCAGGCCACGACCGACGGCACACCCGCGATCTCTTTGGTCAGATCGGTGACGGTAAAGACGATGAGATGAGGGATCTCTTCCCCATCCTCAACGGTGAACCCCTCCATGATCCACTGGTTCCCCGGTTCCAGCGGGAACCACTGGTTATCGATCTGGGTGGGGTTGTCAAAGTTACCCGGATCCATCTCCGGCAGGTCCTCAAAGTCCACCTCAGCGGTCTCGCCGCCGGCTTCCGCCTCCTCAGGCAGTTCCATCGGTTCTGTCTGATCGTAGACCTCTTTGCTGATCTCGTAGGCACGCGCCTCCTGTTCCAGCGCCGCGGCGTGGACCTCGGCCAGAGCCTCCGGGCTGAGCTCGGTCATCTCCACCAGTTCCAGCGTCTCTTTGGTGGCATCTGCACCCCGCCAGCCGACTCGAACCTCGCCCACGCCTTGCGCATAGTACTTGAGCTGGAAGGCGTCTGTCTCTTCCAGGCTGGACTCTGCGATCACCAGGACGTCCTCGTAGCAGTCGACCGGGACACAGGTCTCCTGGCCCATCTGGTCCACCCGCCCATAGTCCGTCCAGTTGACCGCCGGTCCCCAGCCCTGGGAGTAGGCGTCCATCCCCAGCTCCGGCTCGGCCTGCATCTTGATCCCTGCCCTGGCGCCTTTGAAGCCGGCCAGCCAGGCCGGGGCGTCGACGAATACCCCATTCTCATATTCCTCTGGGTACTCGCCCAGGTACCAGACCTTGCCGTCGTCGTCCTGGGCATAGAAGGCTAGCTCCGACTCCACCAGTAGTCCCTCGCTATAGTCCTCCACCCAGGCCACGACAGTTTCTATCCCTTCCAGCACCTTGGTCAGGTCGGTGACGGTGAACTCGATGCGATGGGGAATGGTGAAACCCTTGTCCTCGGTGGAGCCCTCATAGACCCACTGGGTCCCCGGTTCCATGGGGTACCATTCGTTGTCGATGTGGGTCGGGTCGCTGAAATTGCTGGCGTCAAACTCCTCGAGCCGGCTCTCGATATCGAGGGTCGGTTCAGGCGTGGGCTCCGGCTCGGCGGTCGGCGGTGGCGGCTGGGTCGCCGCCGGGGGTGGCGGGGTCGGCGTGGGCGCACTGCCGCACCCTACAGCCAGTATCACCAGAAGCAACATAGATATCAATAGGACTAGTCGTCTCATATCCACTTCTCTTTCTGTTGTGGTGACAATTTGATGTCAGGATCGCATCTGAGTCGGTGCGGTCAACCCCAGGGACAGGTCTGGGACCTGCCCCTGGGGGAACTTGACTTACGTGGCGGCGGCGCTCGCGCTGGACTCGGCAGGCGGTTGCCATCCCTTGCTCTTCCCGAAGCGCAGGTAGAGCGTGGGGACCACGAGCAGGTTCAGCAGCGTCGAGGTGACCAGGCCACCCAGGATCACAATGGCCATCGGATACTCGATCTCCTGGCCGGGGATATCGCCCGTGAACGCCAGGGGCACGAGGGCCAATCCGGTGGTCAGCGCCGTCATCATGATCGGCGCGATCCTCTCTTTGGCCCCGCGCATGACCAACGCCGGGCCAAAGGTCTCGCCTTCCTCCTCCTCCAGGTGTTGGAAGTGACTGATCATCATGATCCCGTTGCGGGTAGCGATACCCAGGACGGTAAGCAATCCGACCAGCGAGCCGAGAGAGAGAATACCGCTGGTAACATACGCCGCCAGCAGGCCGCCCACCAGCGCCCAGGGCAAGGTGACGAAGGTGAGCGTCGCCAGGCGCCAGTTCTCGAAGGAAGTATACAGGAGGAAGTAGATCACGACAACCGCGACGGCACCGGCGATGAGTAGATTCCGCTGCGCAGCCTGCCGCTCGGCGTATTCGCCGATCACTTCGGCGTGGAACTCCAGGGGGAACTCGACCCCTTCGAGGGCTGCCTCGACGTCCCTGGCGACCGAGCCCAGGTCGCGACCCTTCACGTTGGCCGAAACGTCGATCTTTCGTGACTGGCCCTCACGTTCGACGACGTTTGGAACGGGTGCGATGCGTACGTCGGCCACCTCCTGCATACGAACGTGACCACGAGTGGGTGTGTTGAGCAGCAACTCTTGGATATCGGTCAGGCTGTCGCGTGTTTCGGCTGTGCTCCACACGTTCACGTCGTACGTCTTGCCGCTGACAAAGATGTCGCCGACCTCTTCGCCCTGCACCAGGAAGGCTGTTGCCCGGCGGATATCGCCCGGTTTGAGCCCATACTGCCGGGCCGCGGCCAGGTC
>JASFHU010000066.1:0-11953 GCA_050123055.1 Anaerolineae bacterium | reverse complement strand
CTTTCGTCATCAACTCTACCTCGGCCAGCACACTCTTACGACCCAGCCGCATAGCGCTCGATCTGCTCAAGCTGCACCACCGTGGGTCGGATGAACGGGCGTGCGGCCCGGATCGTGGCCCAGGCCTCGTCCTTCCCCAGACCGGTGCTGATCAAGTAGGCCGCAGCCATCGTCGCCGCCCGCCCAATGCCCGAGCCGCAATGCACATACACCGAGCCACCCTGCGCAGCCTCAGTCCCGATGAACTCAGTTCCCTCAGCCAACTGTTCTAGCGATGGCGCCTGATCATCCACCACCGGCAGATAGAGGTAATTGGGCGGCGCAAGCCCCGCCTCCGCATCGTCAAACTCGATGCGCATATTCACCACCGCCGTGATCCCCCTCGCCGCCAGCCGGGGCCAGCCCCGCTTGCGGTACTGGCCACCAACGTGCAATTCGGGCGTGATCTGGCTCACCTGCCTGATCGGTGCCCCGGTGACGATTCGCACCGCATGATCCGCTGCCCACCACAACGTGACCCCAAAGCCCTGCTCCCTCAGCCGCCGCCGTAGAATCTCCAATCCCCTAACAAGTTTGCTCATCGCGCTCCCATCGCCCCGCAGGCAAAAAGATCATGTCAGCTCACGCCCACCGGTTAGGTTGTACGCCTGTCCGGTAATAAAGCTCGCCTCGTCCGAAGCCAAAAAGGCCACCAAGCTGGCCACGTCATCCGGTACGGCGAACCGGCCCAGCGGCACCTTGGCCACCGCACCGGCCATCACCTCGTCGTACGTCTGCGCATTGGCCATCGCCTCGAGCTGCAGCCCCCACTGCTTCAATGCCGTGTCCACGTCACCCGGCAAAACCGCATTCACCGTAATGCCAAAAGCGGCCACCTCCTGGGCCAGAGAGCGCGTCAGGGCAACCACCGCCGCCTTGCTCGCTGCATACGCTGAGACATAAGGTTTGGGCCGTTCCGCAGCCAGCGACGACATATTGATCACCCGGCCCCCCTGCCCGCCCTCTATCATCAACGGTACCGCGAATTTGCAGCACAGAAACGTGCCCGTCGCATTGATCTCCAGTGTCTGGCGCCAGGCTTCCTCCTCCATCTGGATGACCGGTGCCGGACCGATGGCAGCCCCTGCGTTGTTGACCAGGATATCCACCCGCCCAAACATCTCCTTGGCCTGTGCCATCATCTCCTGCACCGAGGCAATATCTGTCACGTCCACACGCACAGGGAGAGCCTTCACGCCCAGCGCCTCAATCTCCTCGGCGATGGCCGCCAGTTCCTCCCACTTACCGCTCCCGGCGTGGGGAAGCTCCGTAGGTGCGGCGCAAATATCCCCGATGACGATGTGGGCCCCATCCACGGCCAGCTTCCGGGCCACCGCCTCACCGATCCCACCCTTCCGGCCAGCCCCGGTCACAATGGCCACCTTATCCTTCAGGTTATACATAGTCCCCCAATTCCCTCCATGCTCAGCTCTTCCTTCCTTGAACTAGTCCTCACCTCTGTACACCATCGAACCAAACGTCAGCAGGCCAGGCGGTGCCAGGTTGTTCATTGGATCCACCATCACCTGGACCAGGGCCGGCTTGCCCGACTCAGTCGCCCGCTCCAGTGCTGGCCGGAGTTGATCCGGCGCCTTCACCAGTTCGCCGTGCAGACCAAATGCCTCGGCGATCAGGTCGTAGCGCGTGTCCGAAAGATCGCACTCAACCAGGTCACCGATTTGGGCAAACAACTGTGATGAGCGCTCCATGCCCCAGCCGCGGTCACAGGAAACGACCACCGTGATCGGAAGGCCATAGCGTCGCGCTGTCTCCAGTTCCTGGATGTTGAAACCCAACGCCCCATCGCCGCTGATCAGGTACACAGGTCGGTCCGGCGCAGCAAGCTTGGCGCCGATGGCATAGGGCAGACCGGTTCCCAGGTGCCCAAACTTGGCCGTGTACAGGTAGCTACGCGGCGAATAGATCGGATTGAACGTCGCCGTCCACAGGCTGGTGTTTCCCCCATCCATGACCGTGATAGCCTCTCTCGGGAAAAAGTCACGTACCGCCTGCACCATCCTGCCAGGATTGATCTGCCCCTCTTCGCTATGCAGCGAGACCTGGTTCTGCTCCCTCCATTCCCGGCTCATCTCTCGGTACCGTTCAAAGCGTTCGTGCTCCTGCCGTGGTTCAGTGCGTCGCTTGACCGCCGCCACCAACGCCGTCAATACGGCACGCGCGTCGCCAACGATGCCCAGATCCACTGGCAGGTTTAGGCCAATTGAGGCTGGATCCATATCAACGTGGATAACTCTCTGCTCCGTTCGTTCACCCCACGAAGGCGAGCGCCCCCAGCCATCCAGCTCCCCGACTCGCCCCCCCACCACCAGCGCGACATCCGCCTCCGACCGGGCGCTCTCCATCGCGTCGCGGTTCAGAGGATGGAAATACCGGGGGTGATCCTCGGGGACAACGCCGCGGGCACTCAAGCTGGTCGTCATCGCCGCCGCCAGATGCTCGCCCAGGGCCAGGAATTCGTCCCATGCCCCGGCCCATGAGACCCCTGCCCCAGCATGCAGAATAGGCCGCTCCGCCGCCGCCAGCATATCGGCTGCCTGCTCAATAAAGGCCGGATCCCCAGCCCCTAGCCGGCCCGCCCGGTACTCCGCCGCCGGCCAGATGTCCACCGCTTCCGCGTCACCCATGCCACGCATGATATCCTCTGGTATCTCGAGGTAGACTGGCCCGGGACGGCCACTGGTCGCCTCCCTGTAGGCTCGGCGGATTAGCTCGGGCAGGCGGCGCCATTCGCGTACGCCAGCGCTGAACTTGGTCACCGGTTTGTAGAGCCCCAGCAGATCCACATTCTGAAACGAGCCCCCCTTGTCGGGATAGATGATGCTGCGCCGTCGCTGGCCGCTCAGGGCGATGACCGGACTGCCCTCGGCATAGGCCGTGATGATCCCTGGCACCATGTTTGCCGCCCCAGGCCCGATCCCGCCGATCACCACCGCCGGCTCCCCACAGATGCGAGCGTAGGCATCGGCCATATGTGCCGCCGCCGACTCGTGGCGTGGGTTGACAAAGCGCATGCCATACTCGTCCAGCTTGGCCAGGAAGGGATTGAAACTTCCGTCCAGCACGCCAAACAGGATCCTGACCCCCTCCTCCTTGAGACACTTGAGCAGCAGCTCACCACCTGTCATCTCTGTCATCCAATGTCCTCCTATGAATATCCAAATTCTACCAGATCAGCCGGTGCTCTGTCATTCAACAGGGTTCTCACCCAATCGCCTCTGTCTGCTGATCGATTCCCACTTCGGTTGACTGCGCCAGCCTGCCGTCCTTGACAATTCCGCACAAGCGTGGGACCTGCTCCGCCAAATGATCCCGATCGGCGGTCATCTCCCAAAGGCCGCCAACGCCACCATATTCCAGTGCGACGACCCACGGTTCGCGCCACGCCCCCCGCCGCACCTCTTGCATCGCCCACTCGCAGAAATCCCAGTCTCCATCTGCCAGCGGCAGGTGATCCACCAGCCGCCCATTCATCTGCTGGATCACCCGGGCATCGATGCCTGCTGCCTGCGCCCTGGTCACCCAACATCCCAGAAAACGCTGGATGCCGGCCAGGTGAATCTCTTGGATGCGCTCGCTCGGGAGTTCGGCCAGATACTCCCGAGCATCCATGCCCAGCCGCCACGCGGCCAGCCGTGCATGCGAGATGTCCAGCAAAAACCCACAGCCCGTTTCCTTGACTACGCGGTTGATGACCCCAGGCAACAACGCTACACGCAAGATTCCGCTCCTACCGTCGTCAGCGTTCTCCAGCACGACCTTCTCTGTGCCAAACCGCTTGACAACGGCTTGCACGTCACGGATCATCGCCTCTGTTACCACGTCGACATGGGAAGCATCGCTGCCCTCGAGTGGGATGCCGTCATGCTCTCCCACCAGCGGCGCCAGGTGCAGGTTCACCTGCTGCGTGCCAGTCTGCGTGAGCAGTGCCTCGACCTTGCGCCAGTCTGCCGGCCGCCCCATCTCAGTATCCATCGCATTGCCGATACCTCGGCCAACCCTGAGCGGGAAATGCACATAGACCCGACCAGCCACTCGGGCGCGCCGCACCAGTTCCGGCCAGGCCGGACATTTGAAATAGTCGACCTGGATCTGGCCCTGGAGATACAGCTCCCGGGCTGTCTCAGAATAGTTCACCGCGAACTGCATGGCCAACTATACCCGCCCGGCCTCTTCGCGTGCCCTCTTTTCATTGACAAAGGCCAGCAGAATCAGTCCCGCCAGGATGAACGCCCCGATGGAAAGGATCGCCACCCGTTGGCCGGACTGTTCCGCGAGCCCGACATCCAGCCCTTGGGCTTGATACCACAGCGCTGCTTCGGCAGCCAGCAAGCCATACACCACCGGGCCGATAAAGGAAGATGTGCGTCCGACTACGGCAAAGAACCCGTAGAACTCTGCGCTCTGTCCTGGCGGCGCAAAGATGGCCACCATGGTTCGGCTGACCGATTGGGCACCAGCCATGGCCACCCCAGCCACCGCCCCGATGATAAAGTAGCCTGTGAGCGTCTGGTTGAAATACAGCGCCGCGACGACGATGACCATCATAATCAGCGACACCACCAGGGACGGTTTGCCCCCGATCCGGTCCACCAGGATGCCAAAGGCAAACGCGCCGGCGACGTTCGTGATCTGCACAATGATCACAAAGATGATGAGCTGCTCCTGCGTCATGCCAAAAAGCACCGCGCCAATGATGGCCGCAAAATCCAGCGCCATAATGATGCCATCGTTGTAGATCAAAAAGGCGATCATGAACTTCACAAACTCCCTGAACCGGCCCGCACTCCGGATTGTCCTCCACAGCCGCCAGAAAGCAACGCTCAAGTAGTTCTCGCCCTCCGGCAGTACCTGGGGCTGGGCGCGCTCCCGCAGCCAGAGAAAGATAGGCACCGCAAAGACAGCAAAGAACACCGCCGTAATCACCATCGATATCCGTACGACCATCGTGCCCCCGAAGGCCAGAATCAGGCCCAGGATCAGGACCAAACAGACAACCCCTCCTGCTGTTCCAATGGCCCAGCCATAGCCCGAGATACGTCCCATCTCTTCAGGCTCCGCGATCTCTGGCAGCAGCCCATTGTAATAAACCTGGGCCGCCCGGTAGCCGATCTCCGCCAAGATAAAAAATCCCATACCAATCACTACGGCTCCCGGCTCGGCAAAGACGAGAAGGGCTGTGAACACACAGGCCATCGCTGTAAACACAAGTAGGAAACGCTTCTTGGTCCCTGCAAAGTCGGCAATGGCGCCCAGCACGGGCGAAATCAGAGCCACCACCAGCATAGCGATGCCCACCGCCAGGCCCCACATCCGCGAACCTTCAGCGCCACCGACGACCTCCCCCTGGAAGTAGGCCGAATATACGGCCAGAAGGACGACCGAGGCATAGGCCGAATTCCCAAAGTCATACAGGTACCACGACCAGCGTTCACGTCGAGTGGGCTTTGTTGCCACACCTGTTGTTGTCATTGTCTCCTCCCTGTTTCACAGCTCAAACGCCACCTTGATCGACCGGTACCTCTGCTTCTCCACGGCTACCTTGAACGCCTGTCGATACGCATCCAGGGGGAAGCGATGGGTGAGTAGCTCTGTACAGTCGAGCCTGCCCACCTGCATCCACCGCATGGCCAGCTCGAACGTGGATACCATCTCGCCCTCCCACGTAACTACGTCGTGCCCCACCGCGCCGATCAGGTCGACCTCCTGGTACCACACCGGTGTTACGTCAAGTTTCATCCGATGAAGGTTCACCCCAACCAGGACCACCGTCCCCCCTGCCCGCGTCCAGCGCAGCGCGCTATTCAGCGTCGACTCTATGCCCACCACGTCAAAGACCACGTCAAAGCCGCCCAACAGCATTCGGTTGCCAGCCCGGCCCTCATACAGCGTGGCCCCCGTCAGCCTGGCTACCTCGGCAAAACCGTCATCTCCCGACAAGAATACATGATCTGCACCGTAGATCAGGGCCATCTCCCCCTGCCAGGGAAACTGGGCAACAGCACTGATCTCACAGTCAGGTTGCAGTGCTCGTACCGCCTGGATCAACAAATAGCCGATCGTGCCGCAGCCCAGAACGAGTACCTGTTCGCCAGCCTCGACGCGTCGGCGCCAGGCAGCGTGAATGGCCACCGCCGCCGGCTCGGTAAAGATCGCCATCTTATCCGGGAGGCCAGCAGGCACCGGCACCAGCGTACTCGCCGGAGCCACAAAAGTATCGCCGAACCCGCCGCCGATAGGATGGTGCTCCCTCGGTTCAGAGGCAAGCTGGCATAGTACCCGGTGCCCCCGCTTGCACGCTGGGCAGAGTTCCGTGTGCCCCCGCGCCAGGCAATCATCTGCCCGCCCCCAGCGCACCACACGATCGCCGACCTGGAATTCGGTGACCGCCTCCCCGATCTCCACCACCTCCCCCACCATCTCGTGGCCCAGGTAGATGCGCTGGTGGGAAGGCAAGGCCACAGGGGCAACGTCGAGACCTGCATCCGCGCAAACCTGGTGCAGATCGCTGCCACAGATGCCACACAGGCGGTTCCGCACCCGCACCCAGTCCAATGCCGGGAGCGCGGGGTCTGGCAGATTCACAAGCTCGAGAGGCGACGTCGGTCCAAAGCAGGCATCCCTCCAATAGCGGCTCAGGAGTCGCGTCGCCACCAGTTTGGGAACTGTGATGTCCAGAACCATGGTCCTCATTGGCTCTCACCGCTCCAGGGGCTACCCAATACCAAACAGAAGTGTCAGACCTAGCAACAGGATCATCACCGTCACAATCGTGCGAAAGCGCTCCCGATCCACGTGCCGATCCACTCGGGAACCGACCAGGATGCCCATCCCCAGAGCCGGCAGGGCAAAGGCGTAAAACGTCAGCACCTCAACCGTCACCCGGTGCGCTACCAAGTGCGCACCAACAACCAACACACCGCCGATGAAAAAGATGGCTTGCAGGACAGCGCGAAACTCGTCCTTCGGCCACTGGCGGAGCGAGCCGTACACAATCACCGGTGGGCCCGGGACGTTATAGGCGCCGCTCAAGCAACCGGCCATAAAGCCCGCTGGATAGGCCCAATAGCGCGACAGTACCCACTTTGTCGTCGGGCGGACCAGGGCATAGACTGCATAGCTGACCAGCATCACGCCCATGATCCGCATGACCACGCTTTCGTCCATGTTGGTCAGCACCCACATGCCCAACGGCACGCCCAAAGCAGCCGCAATCCCCAGACGTACCAACTCTCTGTAGTCGATCGCCCGGCGGTAGCGGACAATATTGATGCTGTAGACAGTCAGGGCCGTGAGTGCCACTGTAGGTGCCGCTACCTGCAGTCCAACCATCAGCGACAGGAGTGGCATGATGATCACCGCAAAGCCAAATCCTGACAAGCTCTGTATAAAGGCAGCGAAGAAAACAATGGTGATGATCAGGACAATGGTCATTCCGGCGAGGCTTCTTCCGCTTGGGTTAGCTGGTCCAGGATGTCCAGGACAATCTCGTTCAGATCGCCCCTGTTTGGCAACGAGGCCATCATGCCATACATGGCCGCCGAGCGTTTGGGCACCGTTGCGCCATCGAGCCCTGTCAGCGACGATGATCGTGAGGCCAACGCACTCATCCATCTTGCCGGCAGCAACTTCCCGGCAATCCGGACCAGGGCAACTTTTGCCGAGTTGGACAGTCGAACGACCCGCGATCGCCTGGCTCGCACCACGGCCCGCGCCAGATCGTTTAGAAACTTGTCCGCCACCTGGGCATGAGCGTGCGTCACCGTCAGGTGCAGGCTCGGGGGGAACTGCTGCCGATCCATGTGCCACCCGCTCAGAGTCAGTTCGTCTCCGATCTCATAGATGTTCATCCGGTCGGAACCGATGGCCAGAACGCTCATCGCCGGGTCCCCAAGAACATCGATGCCGTCGATCTCACCGATCCCTTGTCGAAGCCTTGTAACAGTCTTCATCACCGTATCGGCGATGGTCAGATACCCCTCCTCGCCAAAGTGGTTCATGATCGCCCAAGCAGCCGCGATCGCCCCGCCAGGCCGGCTGCCGGTCATCGTGGGCGAGGCATAGATGCCCCCAGACCAGTCAGTATGTACAAAAAACTGGTGGCGGCGCAATTCTCGATCCCGGTACAGGATCACAGAAGCCCCCTTGGCAGCGTAGGCGTACTTGTGCAGATCTACCGAGATCGACGTGACACCCGGCACCCGAAAGTCAAAATCGGGCACGGGGTAGCCCAGCTTTCGGACAAAGGGCAGCATAAATCCCCCCACGCAGGCGTCCACGTGAAACAGAAGGTTGTGATCCGCTGCCACCTGCGCCAGTTCGACGATCGGATCCATAACACCCTGGGGATAAGATGGCGCCGAGCCAACCATGAGGATGGTCTGGGGGCTGATTGCTGCCCGGGCCGCCTCGACATCCGCCCGGTAGTCTTCGTGCACCGGGATGTGCACCGCCTTGACAGAGAAGTAATGGGCCGCCTTCTCAAAAGCTGGATGGGCCGTCTGGGGCAGGATCATCTCTGGCGCTGTCTTGACCGGGTGCTTTGCCCTCGCCCATTCGCGGGCGGTCTTGACCGCCATCAGAATGCTCTCAGTCCCGCCCGAGGTCATGTTGCCGGCCGCCTCCTCGCCGCCGAGAAGGCCCGCCGTCATAGACACCACTTCAGCCTCAAACCGCTTCAGGCTTGGAAAAGCCATCGGGTTCAGGCCATTCTCCGCAAAGAACATCGTGTAGGCTTCTTTGAGGAACTCGGTCACCTCGTCGTCGACGTGATACACCAGGCTCCATGTCTTGCCTTCACGCCACTTCGCATCCTTTTTGCGTAGTGCCCTCATCCTTCCCAGAACAAGCTCAGCCGGGGTTCTTTGCCGAGGAAGTAGTTTCATTGCACTCTGTCCTTGCCTGGCTTCCGATGAACCATGGATTGTCCCCTGTTCTGTTGGCCCCCGCGCCGCTACGGCTTGTCCGGTCACCAAGCCAACCGGTAGCTAGCCGGCAACGCCAGCCATTATACCACCAGCCTCGCTGCTGGACAAATCACCGCTCCGACCCACCTCGATCCCCAATCCCCAGTCCCCACCCCCCGATATCAGCTACAGCCCGGTTCTATGACCCGGCTGGCTCCATAGCCCGAGCGCAGGCCTGACTGGACGGTGCGAGTATTGCGGACAGCACAAAGCGCTGCCTGGCGATCTCTGAGTGCACAGAACCGTCAGGCCCACCGACTGTGATCGGCCCAATCCTGCCTTCTCGTATGGATTTATCGATTACGCTGATACTAGAGGGGAAAAGCGGACCCGGCCTGCAGGGCACGTTTCAGACCACAGGCCACCGATCAAATCGGCGGCTACTGCTCCATGCCCATTCTTGCCCAATGATAACCCTCTTGCAGCCAGAGCACAAACTGTTGCAGCGTCTGCCGGTGGTGGGTGTCGTCAGCCAGCCTGTAGACCCTCACACCATCCAATTCAACCATTTCCAGCAAACCAGCCGCATCGAGTCTCTCAAGCACAGGCCCGACCTTGGACACCTGCCGGCCAATCCGTACGGCAAGCTCCTCCGCCGAATCGCACGAGTGAGGGTTTTGGGCAAAGAATGTGAGGATGTCCACCCCGCTCAAACTTGATGCGAACTGACTCATCTCTTTCCAGAGACCATTGCCCTCAGCCCAGGGGATAATGGCCCGCCTGCCATCAAACTCAAACGGCTTTTGATCGACCATGCGATTCTCACACAATCTCATCACTCACACTCACAGGTGCACTGTACCATCTGCGGTCCAAAGTGTCAATAGTACCTGTTTCCCAGCTTCCATTCCAGCCCACCTTCTTTCCGAACGGGCGCCGTCCGTTCGGCTGCGGGATTCGGCCGAGCTCAGCCGAGGGCCTCACGCCGAAGCATCGAGGGCAACCTCTACTGGCAGCGTAACCCAATCACCCCGAGATTGGAGGAGGCCCCAACAGGTTGGACAAAAGGCCCAAAGTATGATACATTCCTCCCTGCCCGCGTTCCGTGGTCGAGGGTGCCCACCACGAACGGAGTTCAGGAGATGAGTGAGCCACCAACTGCCCATTATGCACAGGACCTGGATCGGCAAGCCGCAGGCTCGATCCAAGCTCCAGACAAAAGGTCACAGCCGCGAGAGCTGCTTCGCATCCTGGTCCTTATTGCTGCTTTGGGCATCGCTGCCCTTGGTTTGCTCGGTGGCAGCATCGGCCTGCTTCTCGGTCTGTTTGGACAGGATACCGGCGCGCTGGATGTGGTCACGCTCAGCATCTCGGTCCTCGCTCTGACAGTCGGCTTGGGGCTCCTCCTGGCCTGGCATACCGGCTCTGCCATACGGGGCCGTCCATCGCCAGCTTTCCGCCCAGCCAGAATTGGGTTGTTGGTTCTGCTCTTTTTGCTCTCGCTAGTCATCGGACAGGTGATTCTGTCCCAAAACCTTCTGCCATCACTTACCTTTCCGCCATTCCACGTGGCCGCAACCATCCTGCCGGCATTTGTCATCCTGGCTCTGGTTGGCCGGGGCCTGGGCCAGATCACCTCCCGGCGTGACATTGTCCTTCAGTTGGCCAGCGGAGCCTTTCTCGGCGCGCCACTGGCCTTCGCTCTCGAAGCAGTTGCGCTCCTGAGTCTTCTGGGAGCCACCTTTGTCGGCTTGGCAGCCCGTCCCGGCGGCCAAGAATTGCTCCGGTTTTGGTCGACCTACCTCCAGGACCCCGTCCAGCTTCAGGAGTCAATCGTCCTGGCCCCTCTCCTCAGCTCGCCAACCCTGATCGCGGCTGTCATCGTCTTTGTCGCCGGTATTGTGCCCCTCATCGAGGAGGGGGTCAAGACCGTGGGTGTAGGTTTGATGGGCTACCGCAAGCCCAACATCTCCCAGGCCTTTCTCTGGGGCCTGGCGGGTGGCGCTGGCTTTGCCATCGTCGAAGGACTTCTCAACACGACGGGCGGATTTGAGGCCTGGGCGCCGCTGGTCTTGGTCAGGGTCGGAGCCACACTGCTTCACTGCACCACAGGCGCTCTGATGGGTATAGCCTGGTACAACACCTTGATCAAAAGACGCTGGGCCCGTGCCTTTGGTCTCTACGCCGCCTGCGTTGCCGTCCATGGCCTGTGGAACGCTCTGAGTATCGGCATGGTCTTCCTCTCGCTGGACGAGACCACCGCAGACCCGGCCGCCAGCAACCAGGTCATGACCGGTCTGGGCATCGTTGTCCTGCTCGTCCTTCTGGCCACCCTGGGCCTGGTCATGGCCCTTTCCTTGCTCGGGCTAACCCTGCACCTTCGAAAACACAGACAGCCACCTCAGCCTCCCAGGAGCCATCAGCCGTTTCCCTCCCCTGAGACGCCGCTCGCACCAGATTCGGCGGCCGAAACTGGCCGGGCAAAGGGGTGACATGCGCAGAATATTGGTATTGGGCCTGCTAGCCATGTTGCTGACCGGTTGTGGCGGCTTCTGGAGCAACCGCCTGCCCTATGCCGGTCCTGTCGAGATCGTCATCCCTCAGGGCGATCACCTGCCCGGCACCGGCATCCAGTACCTGGGCAAGACCGAAGAGGGAGCCCAGGTCTCCATCGGCGGAAAACAGACCACCAAAAGAGTCGGAGACTCGCTCGAATGGAAAGAAGACATGGTGTCTGGTGTTTCCGTGGATCAAACCCTGCGGGTGGCTGCCATCACCGACGAAGCGCTGCAGACCGAGGGTACCGTTCGTGTCATCGTGAGCCAGCCCCGCATCCAGCCTGAACCGCCAGATAGAGATGCCCCCGTTCACTTCAAACTGCCGGTAGGCTATCATGTCGAGCTAAACGAGACCATCCCTGGTACCACCATCTCCTACCTTGGCAAGACCGAGGAGGGAGCTCACCTGGGCAATGTCGAGGGGGCTGCTTA